>NZ_JBTIXF010000025.1:0-92786 GCF_055793945.1 Plantactinospora sp. A48
CCGCCAAGTCAAAATCGCCGACTCCGCCAACCCCAACACCGCCAGCTACTGGATCAGCACCATCAACCTCGCCAACTGGATGGCCACCCGCGGCTACAGCCACTAACACCACCAGACACCAAGCACCAGGCACCAGGCACCAGGCACCAGGCACCAGGCACCAGGCACCAGGCACCAGGAAGCAACAGCACGGCCGCAAGCAAGGGCCGGCCCCACCGAGGGGCCGGCCCTTCGGCGTCTCCGCCCTCCACTTCGGCCCTATCCGGAGACATCGACGATTGTTACCATCCAGTACCGAGTAAGTTTCATGTCTGCTCGTACCGGAGGGATCTCGGATGTCCCGACGTACCGTCGCGGTTTTCACCGCCCTGCTCACCGCGACGGCCGTCGCGGCCGTGCCCCCGGCGGCGCCGGCCAGCGCCGCCAGCGGGACCGCCCCCAGCAAGACCACCGCCGCAGCGGTTGCGGCGGCCCCGGACTACTGCCTGGACCAGTGCAACGACATCGTGCCGCCGGGCGAGAACGGCAACGCCACGCTCGTCGACATCCTGGCCCACCAGACCCTGGGCACCCGGCCGGCGCACTCGGCCGACCAGCTCGGGCCGTACGCGAATCTGGTCTCCGCCTACTCCGGGCTGACCGACGAGCAGATCGCGAACTTCTACAACGACTCGTCGTTCGGGGTGCCGGCCGGGCAGGTCGAACGCAGCTACTCGCCGCGCGACGACGTGACGATCGTCCGCGACAAGAGCATCGGGGTCCCGCACATCACCGGTACGTCCCGGGCGGGCACCATGTTCGGCGCCGGGTACGCCGGAGCCGAGGACCGGCTGTGGGTGATGGACCTGCTGCGTCGGGTCGGCCGGGGCCAGCTCACCCCGTTCGCCGGCGGTGCCCCCGGCAACCGCGAGCTGGAACAGAGCGTCTGGCGCAGCTCGCCGTACACCGAGGCGGACCTCCAGCGGCAGGTCGACACGCTGCGCACCAAGGGTAGCCGTGGTCAGCAGCTCTACGCGGACGTCGAGCAGTACGTCGCGGGGATCAACGCCTACATCACGCACTGCATGTCCGCGCGCAACTGCCCCGGCGAGTACGTCCTCACCGGCCACCTCGACGCGATCACCAACGCCGGTGGGCCCGAGCCGTTCAAGATGACCGACCTGATCGCCACGGCCGGAGTGGTGGGTGGGCTGTTCGGCGGCGGAGGCGGTGGCGAGGTGCCCTCGGCCATCGCCCGGATCACCGCGCGGGCCCGGTACGGCGTCACGGAGGGCGACCGGATCTGGGCGGCCTTCCGCGAACGCAACGACCCGGAGGCGGTGACCACCGTCCACAACGGCCGCAGCTTCCCCTACGGCGACGCCGACGACAACGCACCTGGGGTGGCGCTGCCCGATCCCGGCACCACCGCACCCGAACCCATCGTGACGAACCCGACCGGTTCGGCCGGCACCGCCAGATCCGCCAGCAACGCCGGGACCGCCGGCACCGCCAAAACGGCCGGCACCGCCAGCACCGCCAGATCCGCCAGCACCGCCAGATCCGCCGGGACCGCCGGAGCGGCCGAACCAGCCGGTACCGCCGCGCTGGCCATCGGGCCCGAGACCGCGGTCCGGCGCGGAATGTCGAACGCCGTGGTGATCTCGGCGGCACACTCGGCCACCGGGCACCCGATCGCGGTCTTCGGTCCGCAGACCGGCTACTTCTCGCCGCAACTGCTGATGTTGCAGGAACTGCAGGGCCCGGGGGTCAGCGCCCGGGGCGTCGCCTTCGCCGGCCTCAACCTGTACGTGCTGCTCGGCCGGGGCCAGGACTACTCGTGGAGCGCGACCTCCGCCACCCAGGACATCACCGACACCTACGCCGTGCCGCTGTGCAACACCGACGGCTCGGCGCCGAGCCTCAGTTCCACCGGCTACCGCTGGCACGGCCAGTGCCTGCCGATGGAACGCCTCGTCCGCAGCAACGCCTGGAAGCCCACGGTCGCCGACGGCACCCCGGCCGGCTCGTACGATCTGGTCTCCTGGCGTACCCGGTACGGTCTGGTCGCCTACCGGGGCACCGCCGGTGGCACCCCGGTGGCGTACACCCAGCTGCGCTCGACGTACCGGCACGAGGCCGAGTCGGCGATCGGCTTCCAGGCGTTCAACGACCCGGCCGCGATGGGCACGGCGGCCGACTTCCAGGCCAGCGCCGCCAATGTCGGGTACGCGTTCAACTGGTTCTACGTCAACTCGACCGACACCGCGTACTACAACTCCGGTGACAACCCGGTCCGGCCGGCGGGTGCCAATCCGAACCTGCCGACGCGGGCGGACCCGGCGTACGAGTGGGTGGGTTGGGACCCGGACGCGAACACCGCCCAGCTCACCCCGCCGGCGCAGCACCCGCAGGCGGTCAACCAGGACTACTTCGTGAGCTGGAACAACAAGCAGGCGCCGGGCTACGGCGCGGCCGACGGCAACTACAGCTTCGGCGCCGTACACCGGGCGAACCTGCTGGACCAGCGGGTCAGGGCGGCGCTCGCCGCCGGGAAGCCCGGCCGGGCCGACGTGGTACGCCTCGTCGAGGAGGCCGCCGTGACCGACCTGCGGGCCGAGAACCTGCTACCGGAGCTGCTGCGGATCCTCGACGGGCAGCCCGGTCAGGAGGCGCGGGTGGCCCTGTTGCGCGCCTGGCGGGCCGACGGGACGCGCCGGGTGGAGACCGCACCCGGGTCACACACCTACGCCCACGCCGACGCGATCCGGCTGTTCGACGCGGCGTGGCCCCGGCTGGTCGAGGCGGCCTTCGCCGACCAGCTCGGCCCCGAGCTGTACGGCGCAATGGTCGACGTGTTGCCGGTGAACGAGTCGCCCAGCGGCGGCCAGGGCAGCGGGGCGGGGCACGCCGGCGCCCGGCACGTGGGCTCGGCCTTCCAGTACGGCTGGTGGGGTTACCTGGACAAGGACCTGCGGGCCGTGCTCGGTGACCCGGTGACCGGCGGGCTCGGTCGGACGTACTGCGGTGGTGGTGACCTCGCGACCTGCCGGAAGGACCTGGCGGCGGCGTTGGACGCGGCGGCGGCCGAACCGGCGGCCACCACCTACCCCGGCGACGACGACTGCGCGGCCGGCGACCAGTGGTGCGCGGACACCATCGTCCAGTCCCCGCTCGGCGGCATCACCCAGGACCGGATCTCCTGGCAGAACCGGCCCACGTTCCAGCAGGTGGTGTCGTTCCCCGCGCACCGGGGCGACGACATCACCAACCTGGCCCGGGGCGCGTCGGTGACCGCGAACGGCACGTTCCTCGGATTCTCCGCCGGCGCGGCGGTGGACGGGGACCGCAGCACCCGGTGGAGCAGCTGGTGGAAGGACGACCAGTCGTACACCGTCGACCTCGGTTCGAGCCGGCCGGTCGCCCGGGTGGTCCTGCGCTGGGAGTCCGCGTACGGCAGGGCGTACCGGATCGAGACCTCGACGGACGGCCGGAGCTGGCAGGCGGCGTTCAGCACGTCGACCGGAAACGGCGGCACCGATGTGGTCACCTTCCCGACGACGAACACCCGGTACGTCCGGCTGGTCGGGGTGCAGCGCGGCACGTCGTACGGCTACTCCCTGTGGGAGTTCGAGGTGTACCCGCGCTGAGCTGTAAGGAAGGGGCCCTTCTTATCGTTTTCCGTATAGGAGGGGCCCCTTCTCAACGGCCGCCGGACCGTAGACTGCCGGTGGTCGTGACTGGCGCATCGGGTGGAGCACCACCGGGGAGCGGCCCGTCGCCCGGCTGCACCGGGCGCCGCCACCACCGTCGCGCGCCTGGGCGAACCGCGATGTGCGGTGCCGACTCAGGAGCAGCCGATGACCCCTTCCACCGATGGTCGCCTGATGGCGGGCACCGACCTGGCCCACGCGATCGTGGCCGCCGCGACGGCGCGAGCCGCCGACCTCACCAGCCGCACGGGGACACGTCCGTGTCTGGCCACCGTGCTGGTCGGCGACGACCCGGCGTCCGAGACGTACGTCCGGATGAAGCGCAACCGGTGTGCGCGGGCCGGGATCGACTCGCGGCACCTTGCCCTGCCCGCCGGTGTCGGCACGGCCGAACTGGTGGATCGGATCGGCGAGTTGTCCGGGGACCCCGCGGTACACGGCATCCTGGTGCAGCATCCGGTACCGGTCGGCATCGACGAGCGGGCCGCGTTCGAGGCCATCGCCCCGGGCAAGGATGTCGACGGGGTCACCATGCACTCGTTCGGCGCGATGACGTTCGGGCGGCCCGGCTTCGTCTCCTGCACGCCCGGCGGCATCCTGCGGCTGCTCGACGCGTACGACGTCCCGTTGGCCGGCCGGCACGCGGTGGTGCTCGGCCGCAGTCCGATCCTCGGCCGGCCGGTCGGGATGCTGCTGCTGGCCCGCGACGCCACGGTGACCTACTGCCACTCGCGCACCGCCGATCTGCCCGAACTGGTTCGCCAGGCCGACCTGGTGGTGGCCGCCGTGGGTCGGCCGGCGTTCGTCCGGGGCGAGTGGCTGAAGCCGGGCGCCGTGGTGGTGGACGCCGGCTACCACCCGGGCGGGGTGGGCGACGTCGATTTCACCTCGGCCCGGCGCCGTGCCGCGCTGATCACGCCGGTGCCCGGCGGGGTCGGGCCGATGACCATCGCCCTGCTGCTGGAGCAGACGGTGGCCGCCGCCGAGGAACAGGTCGGCGCCGGCCGGCAACCCTGACCGCCGCGAACCGCGACCCCAGCGAACCGCGACCGCCGAGAACCGTGACGCCGCGAACCGTGACGCCGCGAACCGTGACGCCCGCGAACCGTGACCGCCGCTGGGGACACCCGCCTGACCGGCAACCGACGGGTGGACGGGGCCGTTCCGGGCCTGGCGACACCCGTCGGTGCCGTCAGCCGGCGGTGGCGTCCGGGTCGGCGTCGACGGCGTCGACGGTGGCGCCGGTGCGCAGCACGGCCGCCGGGTCGCCCAGCACGGTCACCCGGTACGACAGGCCGAGGTTGGACCAGATGTCCCCGCGCAGTACCAGGCAGAGCCCCACGCCCTCCCCCTCGGGGTGTTCGTAGAACTCGGCGGCCGGCTCGGCGAGCGCGCCCACCAGGCCCTGGGTGCCCTGCGCGGTGGCGGCCACCTGGAGGAGCCCGGCTGTCACCTGGACCTCGACGTCGTCGAGGGCGTCCACGTCGTACCAGTGGGTGTCCGGCAGAAACAGTTGGCTGTCGACCCCGCGCCGCTGGTAGACCGGGCCGGCCAGCCCGGTCGTCGGGTCCGGCCGGTCGCCTATCCAGGCGATCCCGGCGTAATCGGTACGCAGCCGCCGGGCGCCGGTACCGAAGTCCTCCACGACGGTGTCGATGCGGGGCTGGGCGGCGAGATGTACGTCTGCGGTGGCCACGGCGGGCACCCTAGCATCGGCGCGCACCGGTACGGGCGCACAACCGACCGGTGCCACGCCGAGATCAGCGACACAGTCGTCCCTGGTACGTCGACGTGGGGCGATCAGGGGGCGAGGAACTCCAGCCGATTGCCGTGCGGGTCGTGGGTGTGGAAGCGACGAAGCCCGGGCAGTTCGTCGTTGCCCCAGGTCACGTCGTAGCCGGCGGTCGTGAGCCGGGCGGCGAGCGCGTCCAGATCGGGCCAGAGCAGTCCGGGGTGGGCCTTTCGGGCCGGTCGGAAGTCGTCCTCGACGCCGAGGTGCAGCTCGATGTCGCCCCACCCGTCAGGTCCCTCGGGTCGGCCGGGTGCCACGAACCAACAGCCGCCGCGCGCGGCCAGCGCCGGTGGCTTCGGCTTCTCCACCAGTCCGAGGATTCCGACGAAGTACGCCCGCAGCGCCTCCTCGGAGCCGCGCGGGCAGGCGATCTGTACGTGGTGAATCATCGGTGGGCTCCCTCTGCGCCGGAATCGACCGGGACCGGACCCGCAGGCCTCCCGGCGGTTTCGCGGTCCGCGTCGGGTCGAGCCTGGCACGGGGTTGCACGAATAGCAAGACGGACGTACGGTTTTGTAGGATCGGATCCGGCCGTCGGGGTTACCTCGGGCGGTCGGCGCGGTAACGGGTAGAACAGACTGCGGAAGGACCCGGCACGCCCGCCGGGCCCCGTCGGCGGACACAGCGTGAAGGAGTACGACGTGGCGAGCCTCGACACCTTCGGTGCGAAGAGTGAGCTGCGCGTCGGAGACGCGAGCTACGAGATTTTCAAGATCAGTAAGGTGGACGGGCACGACACCCTGCCGTACAGCCTGAAGGTTCTGCTGGAGAACCTGCTGCGGACAGAGGACGGCGCCAACATCACCGCCGACCACATCCGCCAGCTCGGCGGTTGGGACCCGGACGCGGATCCGAGCGTGGAGATCCAGTTCACCCCGGCCCGGGTGCTCATGCAGGACTTCACCGGCGTGCCCTGCGTGGTCGACCTGGCCACCATGCGGGAGGCCGTCCGCGACCTCGGCGGCGACCCCACCCGGGTGAACCCGCTGGCCCCCGCCGAGCTGGTCATCGACCACTCGGTGATCGCCGACCTGTTCGGCCGGGAGGACGCCTTCGCCCGCAACGTCGAACTGGAGTACCAGCGCAACAAGGAGCGCTACCAGTTCCTGCGCTGGGGCCAGAGCGCGTTCAACGAGTTCAAGGTCGTCCCACCGGGCACCGGCATCGTCCACCAGGTCAACATCGAGTACCTGGCCCGGACGATCATGGAGCGCAACGGGCAGGCGTACCCGGACACCGTCGTGGGCACCGACTCGCACACCACCATGGTCAACGGCCTGGGCGTGCTGGGCTGGGGGGTGGGCGGCATCGAGGCCGAGGCCGCGATGCTCGGCCAGCCGGTCAGCATGCTCATCCCCCGGGTCGTGGGCTTCAAGCTCTCCGGCGAGATGCCGGCCGGCACCACCGCCACCGACCTGGTGCTGACGATCACCGAGATGCTCCGCAAGCACGGCGTGGTGGGCAAGTTCGTCGAGTTCTACGGCCCCGGTGTCGGCGCCGTCCCGCTGGCCAACCGGGCGACCATCGGCAACATGTCCCCCGAGTACGGCTCCACCGTCGCGATCTTCCCGATCGACGACGAGACCGTGAAGTACCTCCGGCTCACCGGCCGGGACGAGCGGCAGGTCGCGCTGGTCGAGGCGTACGCGAAGGAACAGGGCCTCTGGCACGACCCCGACCACGAGCCCGACTACTCCGAGCGACTCGAACTGGACCTGTCCACCATCGAACCGTCGCTGGCCGGCCCGAAGCGCCCGCAGGACCGGGTGCCGCTGGGTAACGCCAAGACGCTGTTCCGGTCGGCGCTGCCCGACTACGTCGGCGACGGCGCGGCCACCGCGACCGGGCCGGCCGACGAGGCCAGCGCCGAGTCGTTCCCGGCCAGCGACCCGCCCGCCAACGGCCAGCAGGACACCGCCGACTCCCCGCGCGAGCTGGTCACCGCCGCCGTCGGCGCCGGCGGCCGGGCCAGCAAACCGGTCCGGGTCACCGGCGAGGACGGTACGGAGTTCGAACTCGACCACGGTGCCGTGGTGATCGCCGCGATCACCTCCTGCACCAACACCTCCAACCCGCAGGTCATGATCGGCGCGGCGCTGTTGGCCCGCAACGCCGTGGAGAAGGGCCTGGCCCGCAAGCCGTGGGTCAAGACCACCCTGGCCCCCGGTTCCAAGGTGGTCATGGACTACTACGAGCGGGCCGGGCTCACGCCCTACCTGGAGAAGCTCGGCTTCTACCTGGTCGGCTACGGCTGCACCACCTGCATCGGCAACTCGGGTCCGCTGCCCGAGGCGATCTCGGCGGCCGTCAACGAGAACGACCTGACCGTGGTGTCCGTGCTGTCCGGCAACCGGAACTTCGAGGGCCGGATCAACCCGGACGTCAAGATGAACTACCTGGCGTCCCCGCCGCTGGTGGTGGCGTACGCGCTGGCCGGCACCATGGACATCGACCTGGCCAACGAGCCGATCGGGGAGGACTCCTCCGGTCAGCCGGTGTTCCTGCGGGACATCTGGCCGAGCAGCGCCGAGATCCAGGAGGTCATCGCCTCGGCGATCGGCGCCACCGGTTTCGGCCAGGCGTACTCGGACGTGTTCGCCGGGGACGAGCGCTGGCAGTCGCTGCCCACCCCGACCGGTGACACGTTCGCCTGGGAGGGTGCGTCGACGTACGTCCGGAAGCCCCCGTACTTCGAGGGCATGGCCCGTGACCCGCAGCCGGTGGTTGACATCTCCGGCGCCCGGGTGCTGGCCAAGCTGGGTGACTCGGTGACCACCGACCACATCTCGCCGGCCGGTTCGATCAAGGCCGACTCGCCGGCCGGGACGTACCTGGCCGAGCACGGCGTACCGCGGCACGAGTTCAACTCGTACGGCTCCCGCCGGGGCAACCACGAGGTGATGATCCGGGGCACGTTCGCCAACATCCGGCTGCGCAACCAGCTCGTTCCGGGGGTGGAGGGTGGGTTCACCGTCAACCACGTGACCGGCGAGCAGACCTCGATCTACGACGCCTCCGTCGCGTACGCCGAGGCCGGGGTGCCGCTGGTGGTCCTCGCCGGCAAGGAGTACGGCTCGGGCTCGTCCCGCGACTGGGCCGCCAAGGGCACCATGCTGCTCGGTGTCCGGGCGGTCATCGCCGAGTCGTACGAGCGGATCCACCGGTCGAACCTGATCGGCATGGGTGTCCTGCCGTTGCAGTACCCGGCCGACGCCACCGCCGAATCACTCGGGCTCACCGGCACCGAGACGTTCACGATCAGCGGCGTCACCGCGTTGAACGACGGCGGGATCCCGCGCACCGTGCAGGTCAGCACCGACACCGGAGTCGAGTTCGACGCGGTGGTCCGGATCGACACGCCGGGTGAGGCCGACTACTACCGGCACGGCGGCATCCTGCAGTACGTGCTGCGCAAGATGCTCGGCTGAGTCGAAAGGACGGGGCCCTTCTTATCGCTTTCCGCGTAGGAAGGGCCCCTTCTCAACGCCCGTGAACCCCCGCCGGATCGGCGGCGACCCGCCCGACACCGGCAGTCCGGCCGTCAGCGGCGGCGCTCCCTGGCCTTCATCGCGTGCTCCAGCAGCGTGATCAGCACGTCCTTGGCCGACTCACGCCGGCGGGCGTCACAGAGCAGCACCGGAACCTCGGTGTCGAGGTTGAGCGCCTGCTGCACCTCGTCGAGGGCGTACTGGGTGGCGCCGTCGAAGCAGTTGACCGCCACGATGAACGGCGTGCCCCGGCCCTCGAAGTAGTCGATCGACGGGAAGCAGTCGGCCAGCCGCCGGGTGTCGGCCAGCACCACCGCGCCGAGGGCACCCAGGGCCAACTCGTCCCAGACGAACCAGAAGCGGTCCTGGCCCGGCGTCCCGAACAGGTAGAGCACCAGCTCGTCGCTGATGGTGATCCGACCGAAGTCCATGGCCACCGTGGTGGTGGTCTTCTCCTCCACCCCGGACAGGTCGTCGATGCCGACCCCGGTCTCGGTCAGCACCTCCTCGGTACGCAGTGGCGGTGTCTCGCTGACCGAGCCGACCAGCGTGGTCTTGCCCACCCCGAAGCCGCCGGCGATGAGGATCTTGATCGCGGTGGGTAGCCCGTCGCCGGTCCGGCGGTCAGAGCGCTCGTAGTCCATTGATAACCGCCTCGAATACGCTGTCGTCGGGAAGAACGGTGGTCGAGCGCGGCTCGCGCACCCGTACCAGGTCGCGTTCGACCAGGTCGCCGAGCAGCACGCGGATCGTGCCCAACGGCAGGTTGAGATGGGCGGCGACCTCCGCCACCGACAACGGACGCTGACAGAGCCCGACGATGGCGAGGTGTTCCGGCCCCATGCCCACCTCGACGGCGGGCGCGGCCTGCGTCGCGACCACCAACGAGATCAGGTCGAACGAACCAGCGACCGGGCGGGCCCGGCCGCGGGTTACCGCGTACGGCCGCACTACGGGGCCGGCATGCTCGTCAACCCACTGTTCCACCGCCGCTTCGCCGGACTCCACCATCGCCTCACCGCTCGCCGGATGAGGATTCGGAGACTCGGTTCGGCGAGCTGAGGAACTTGCCGACCCGGGTTACCAACATGGCCATCTCGTACGCGATCAGCCCGATGTCGGCATCCTCCGTCGCGAGCACCGCGAGGCACGCGTTGCGCCCGGCCGCGGTGACGAACAGGAAGGACGACTGCATCTCGATGATCGTCTGCTGGACCTGGCCGCCGCCGAACCGCTTGCCCGCGCCACGGGCCAGGCTCTGAATCCCCGCCGCCATCGCGGACAGGTGTTCCCCGTCGTCCCGCCCGAGGCCACGCGACGAGGCCAGCAACAGCCCGTCGGTCGACAGGGCGATCGCGTGCTCGGCCTGCTTCACCCGGCCGACCAGATCGTCCAGCAACCATGCCAGGTCAACGCTTGAAGCCGTCTGCTGCACCACTCGTTGTCCTCTTTCTACCGGCTGGAAACGCCGTCGTCGTTGGCGGCGGGCGGATTGGCACCGGACGGATCCGTGTCGGTTACCGCCCGGTCGTACGGTGCCTCCGTACGGGTGGAATCCGGGGCGGCCGGGAGGTGATGGTCGCCGGCCTCCGCCCCCGGGTCGTGGGTGTGGCCGCCGTCGTCGGCGCCGTCCTCGGTCAGCCGTGCCGCGTCGGTCCGGCCCCGCCGGGTGCCCGTCTGGTAGGAGCTCATCATCCGGCGGACCTGTTCGGGCGCCCGGGTCGGCGCGTCGGCCGACTCCGGCTCGGCCTCCGGCTCCGACCGCAGGGGGGCGGCGAGGCTGGCCTGCCGGACCCGGACCGGCAGGCCCGAGGAGGTCAGTGGGTTGACCGGGGCGGCGGGGCCGGTCGGGTCGCCGGCCGGGCTGGCGGCGACCGCACCGGGACCGGCCGGGCTGACACCGGCCAGGCCCGGACCGGCCAGGCCAGTGGTCGGCGGCGCGGCGTCGGGACCACCCGCGGCGCGGAGACCCCCGGCGGGCGCGCCGGCAGCCGCCGGACCGGCGGGTGGCAGACCAGCGACCGGGAAGACGTCGGGCGTCGGACCGGCGGGCGGGGGGCCGACCGGCGGGGACCCGGCGACCGGCGAACCGATGGTCTCGGGCTGTGTTCCGCGCACCCGGTCACGCCACATCACATTCCGCAGGTGGCCGCCCGCCATCCGGCGCTGCCGGGTGGGCAGCGGCGGATCGGCCGGTACCGTCCCGGCGCTCGGGTCGGCGCTGGCCGATTGCCCGACCGGGTCCGGTGCGGCGGCGAGGTCGGCCCCGGCCGGTCGGTCGGGAGAGCCCGCCGAACCGGCACCCGGCCGGATCGGCAACTCGGTGGTCGGTTGCATCATCGCCCGGACCGCCGCCGGGTCGAGCCCGTCCGGTGCGGTCGGCCAGTCCGTCGGTCCACCGGCGGGCTGATCGGCCACGTGGGGTCGGACCGGCTCGGTGTCCCCGGACGGACGCCGTACGGTGGCCGTCGATCCACCCGCCACCGCCTCCGCGGTCCCGGTCACCATGCCGGTGCCCGCGGTCGCCCCGGCCATGCCGGCCCCACCGGCCGCCCCGGTCACGCCCGTGCCGGAGGCCGGATCCGCGGTCACGCCCGCCGGGCCGGCGGACACCCCGGTCACGTCGATGCCGGTGGTCGCGCTCGACTCCCCGGCACCGACCGGTTGCCCGGCCTGCGCGGTGCCGACGCCCTCGGACACCACCCGGACGGGCGCCGCGGCCCCGCCGTTCCGTTCGGCCACCGCCACCGATCCGGCGGACGGTACCGCGGCCGGTTCGGTCCGGCCGGCCGATCCACCCCGCGTCACGGCGGGCGGCCGGGGACGGCCACCGTCCGGCTCACCGCCGGAGCTGTCCTCTTCGTCGGCGACGAGGTTCTGCGGGACGAGCACCACCGCGGTGGTTCCGCCGTACGCGGATTCCTTGAGCTGCACCCGGACGCCGTGCCGCTCGGTCAGCCGGCTGACCACGAACAGGCCGAGTCGGCTGGCACTGGCCAGGTTGAACTCGGACTGGTCGCCGATCCGCGCGTTGGCCGCCGCCAGCTCCTCCTCGCCCATCCCGAGACCGCGGTCCTCCACCTCGATCACGTAGCCGTTGGCCACGGCCTGGCCACGGACCTCGACCGGGGTGTGCGGCGGGGAGAACGACAGGGCGTTCTCGATGAGTTCGGCCAGCAGGTGGATCACGTCGCCGACGGCCCGGCCGGCCAGCGTCACCGATCCGAACGGCAGGACGGTCACCCGGGTGTAGTCCTCGACCTCGGCGACCGCGCCGCGCACCACGTCCACCATCGGGACGTTGCGCCGCCAGGCCCGGCCCGGGGTGGAACCCGACAACACGATGAGGTTCTCGGCGTTGCGCCGCATCCGGGTGGCGAGGTGGTCGACCCGGAACAGGTCCTCCAGTTCCTCGGCCTCGGCCTCCCGGCGCTCCATCGCGTCCAGCAGCGTGAGCTGCCGGTGTACCAGCGCCTGCGTCCGGCGGGCCAGGCTGAGGAAGATCTCCCGGACGTTGCGGCGCAGTTCGGCCTGCTCCACGGCGGTACGGATGGCGGTCTCCTGCACCGCGTTGAACGCCTGGCCCACCTGCCCGATCTCGTCCGAGCCGAATTCCAGGGGTGGCGCCTCGGTGGCCACGTCGACCTGGTCACCGCGACCGAGCCGCTCGACCAGGGCGGGCAGCCGCTCGTTGGCCAGCCGCCAGGCCGCCTCGCGCAGCCGTTCGAGCTGTTGCACCAGGGCCCGCGCGGTGGTGACGGAGATGACGACGGAGGCGATGACCGCGATCAGGCCGAGGCCGGCGGCCAGGATCATCCGGACCACCACCCAGATGGCGACCGGCTGGGCCCGGTCGACGACCGCGTCACCGTTGCTCAGGATCACCCGTTGCAGGTCGTCGAACGCGGCGTCGGTGGCGGTACGCCAGTCGGAGGCACTGACCGGAAGGGCGTTGCCGGGACGACCGTTCGCGATGGTCCGGTCCTCGAAGCTGCGGAACCGGCCGAACGCCGGGCCCCGGAACATCTGCTCGAACCTGTCCCGGTCCCCTCCCGACAGCCGGGTCATCGCCTCGTTCGCCAGGAACCGCTGGGCGCCGACGAGTTGGGTGAAGGAGGCGTACTCGCTCTCGGTGAAGCCATCCCCGCCAACGGCCCCGACGACCAGCGCGTCCTCCTCGGAGGCCAGTTCCCGAACCCGCTGCATCTGGGTCAGCGCGGTGGCGGTGTCGGAGATCGACTCGTCATCGAGACCACCCAGCTTGTCGTACACCCGGAAGATCGATTCGATGGCGGCGGTGAAGTCCCGCGTGGTGTCGGCCCGGTCGATGATCCGGCTGTCCACCGACCGGCGGGTGTTCGCCAGCGCGTCCAGCCGGCTCACCGCCGTGTCGATCCGGTCGGTCAGCTCGTCGTCGGCCGCCAGCTCGGCGCGCCAGCTGTGGACGGAGCCGGCGAAGTCCGTGGCCAGTCGCTCGGTCTCCTGCCGCTTCGCGTCGAGGTCCGCCTTCTGCTGCCCGCCGGCCCGGGCCAGGTACGCGACGGAAAGGCGGCGTTCGGCCTGCAATTCTGTCAACAACGGCTCACTGGGCTCGGCGACCTTGCTGTCCAAGGTCTGAACCCAGAGCAGGTTGAGCCCTTCCCGAAGGGTGACCCAGGCAGCGAATGCCCACAGCGCCGCGAGAGAGGCGAGCAAGGCGACAATCTTGGTACGCAGGCGGTAGCTGCGGGAAGCCATTACACCGTCCCTGAACGGGTCGTCACGAGCGTGAGCGGATTTGGGCGGCGCGGAGCGCATCGACCTCCGCGGCACGCTAGCAGTGTCCTGAGCGCCAACTCAAGCGCTCCTGATCATTCGATCATCACGGGGAGTGGGATCTCCATCACCCTCCACCCTGGACGGTCGGGCCAGATGCGTGGCGGCCAGAATCGCGGACCGGACGATGGCGGCGGGATAGTAGAGGTCTTTGTCGTGCCAGAGGGGCGGACCGTCCGAACCCGCCCCGTTTCGGCTCAGGAAAGACAACCCGCCGCGTACCGCGTCGTCCGCTTCGGAATTGATCACGGTCGTCCCAACCAGCAGGACGCGGATGGCGTAAGCGGTTTCCTCGGCGGTGGCGGTTCCGATACCCCAACCGCCGTCCGCGCCAACGGTTTCCAGCACCCAGGAAACCGCCCGCGCCACCGACTCCGCGGTGGCCGGACCGGGGGCGGACCCGACCAGCGCGAGCACGGCGCAGCAGGTCGCGTAGTACGGGGAGGCGTGCCAGCGGTCCAACCAGGAGCCGTCCGGCCGCTGCTGCCCGATCAGCCACCGCGACACCCCACGGATCGCGTCGGCGTACCGCCGCTGACCCGGTGCCCCGAACCGGTGATGCCAACCGAGTGCGTCCAGCACGTGCGCGTTGGTGGTGACCGAGGCGCCGTCCTCGCCGGGCCAGGTGCAGAAGTGGTCGCCGAGGTCGTACCGCCAGAGGCTGTCCGGCGGCACGGGCCGGCCGAGCAGTGCCAACGCGTGCAGGACGACGGCCGTCGTGTCCGCGTCGGTCGGCAGCCCCGGCCCGGTCGCCGCGCCCTCCGGCCCGAGGGCCGCGGCCAGCTCGTCGGCCAACCGGCCGGGCACCTCGACGGGTACGCCGGCGCCGGCCAGCGTGGACAGCACCCAGGCCCGCTCGAACACGGTGATCGGGGTGGCGCAGGGGGCCAGCTCGCCGTGTCGACGCCGGACCTCGTCGAGGTAACCGAGGGCACGGCGGTCCGCGTCCTCCGGCTCACCGATCCAGGCCGCGGTCGCGGCGGGTGACGCACCGACGGCGCCGGGTCCACGCGGCCGGACCCCGGCCGCTCGGCGGGCTCCGTCGCCCAGCACCTCCAGGGCGTGCAGGAGCTTGTCCGGCAACGGCCGGCCGGCGGCGTGCAGCCGGCGCACGTACTCCAGGCGGGCGGTCGTCAGACCGGCCGGCAACGGGAGCGGCCGGGCTGCCCGCCAGGCTTCCAGGGCACCGACCGGCCGGTCCGGCAGCCGCGCCAGCCGGTCCTCGATCCGGGCCACCAGCGCCGGGGCGATCAGATCCACCGCCGGGGTGTCCGGAAGCGACCAGTCGGCCACGGCCGTGAGAAGCCGTAGGCCGCGCTCCACTGCCCGGGCCAGCGTCGCCACCGGGACCGACACGGACGACGGATGCGACCACCGTCCGTCCGGGTCGGCCAGGGCGGTCGCCAGCAGGGCGTCGGTCGCGCTGAGCGTCGGCACCAGACCGTACCCGCCGGGCTGGCCCCAGCCGCCGTCCGGGCGCTGCCGGGCCAGCAGCCACCGCACCCGCTCGTCGTGACCGGGGAGCCACGGTGCCAGCGCCACCAGTCGGGCGGTCTCGTAGACCGACGGGGAGACCTCCCCCCACGGGTTCCGCTCCAGGCCGGTCAGCAGATCCCGGGCGGCGGCGACCACGCCGGCCGAACCCACCGCGCTGGCCGGATCCGTCGCACCGACCTGAGCCACCGTACCGGCCGAACCCACCGCGCTTGCCGGATCCACCGCGCCGACCGGGCCCGTCGCACTGATCGAACCCGCCGCCGAACCGGTCACCGCTCGCCCCAGAAGTCGCTGAGCCGGTAGAAGCCGGTGCTGAAGCCGAGCTGCCGGGTCAGGTAGGCCGCCTCGGCCGGATGGCTGACGCGCAGCCCCGCCAGCTCGGCCCGGCACTGGTCGACGAGTTCGTCAAGGTGCTCGCGGACCCCGGCCCGGTCACCCATGATCATGATGGAGTTCAGATCACCCCACCGGGCGTCCCGGTCGTACGTGCCGAGGTCGTTGACCAGCCGTAGCGCCCGCTGCACCGTGCCGCTCGCCGCGACCAGCGCGGGAAGGTCGTCGGCGAGCGTGGCGTCCCCGACCCGGATCCAGTACGAGACGTTCACCAGGGTGCAGGCCAGATTGTCCGCGTTCGCCAGGTAGTCGGCCATCGTCGGTGGCGTGGACGTTCCGGGCGGCGCGGTCTTCCAGGACCACTCCCGGGCCATCGCGGTCAACACCTTGGCCAGTTCGGCCCGCCAGTACGGCCGGGCCCGTGCGAAGGCGGGGCACGCCGCCAGTTCGTCCCGCTGTTCGGCCAGCAACTGCCCGAGGTCGTCGTCGGGAGCGGGCCGGCCACCGTCGGCGACCGCGAGGCAGCGGATCGCCAGCCGGTCTATCTCGTCCCGGGTGGTGGCGACGTGGTCGACCAGCCAGTCCAGCGCGAAGCCCCACAGCACGCAGCGGTTGGTGAACCGCAGCTCGGCCTCGGTGGCGTCCGGCGCCCCGAACCCGATGGCCAGGGCGATGGCGCCGAAGAGCGTGTCGTCGAACGGCCGGGCCGGGAAGAGCGCCGGTCGGGCGGCGGCGTACCGGGCCAGGTCGTGTTTACCCCGGGCGGCCAGGGCGCAGACGCGGCCCTGCTCGACCGCCGTCGAAATGTCGATCGCGGTGTCCGTCGGCATGGCGGTCAACCTCGGGCTGGCTGACGGTGGGCCTCGAGCGTCATCATGATCCGCTCCTTCGGCCGCAGCGACGCCGCCAGCTGCTTGTGCGGCATGCCCGGCTCGTGCGGCCGGAACCGGAAGCGGCTCAGCAGGGTGGCGATGATCAGCGGTGCCTCCAGCTGGAAGAGATACATCCCGATGCACTGGTGCACCCCGCCGCCGAACGGGAAGTACGCCCACCGGTGCGCCCGTTTCGGCGCGTCGGGCGCGAACCGCTCCGGGTCGAACACCTGCGGGCGATCCCAGAACTCGGACAGGTGCTGTGTCACGTACGGGCTCATCAGCATCGTGCTGCCGGCGGTGACCCGTACCCCGTTGATCACGTCGTCGCGGACGGCCGTACGCGGGACCAACCAGCCGGACGGGTAGTGCCGGACCAGCTCGTCCACCACCATCCGGGTGTACCGCAGCTCGCCGAGCTGTTCGTTGGTGATCGGCTTGCCGGCGACCACCACCCGGTCGATCTCGGCGTAGAGCCGGTCGGCGATGTCCGGCCGCTGGTGCAGCAGCGGCCACAGCCAGGCCAGCACCACGTACGTGGTCTCGGTGGTGGTGGCGAACGTCGCCACCACGTCGTCCCGGACCGGCTGTTCCGGGAGCGGTTGGCCGTGTTCGTCGGTTGCCCGGGCGAGGGTGGCCAGCACGTCGTCCCGCCCGTCCGGATGCGCGCGGGTGTGGCGGATGACCGGCAGCACCAGGTCGTCGATGGCGGCCACGGCACCACGGAAGGCCCGGTCGCCGGGCATCGGCACCGAGTCGGGGATGAACGGCGCGAGGATCCGCCAGCGCACCGAGCGGGCGATGACGTCCTGGTGTCGCACGATGCGCATGGCCTGGTCGATCGGGATCCGGTCGCCGAAGAGCACCCGGTTGATCGCCATGCAGACCATCCGGGACACCTCCCGGACCACGTCGACCTGCTGTCCCCCGGCGAGGTCGTCGGCCGCCTCGTTGAGCGCCTCGCTCATGCCGTCCACGAGCGAGGCGATCCGCTTCGCCGTGAACATCGGCTGGAGCCGATGCCGACTCGCGGCCCACGGCGTCCCCTCGCTCAATATGCCCTCTCCGAACAAACGTTCGAGTGCGCGCCACATGAGCGAGTCGCCGCCGCGGATGTAGTTCCCGGGATTGTCCCGCAGCACGTGCTGGACATGCGTCGGATGACTGATCAGATAGGGCCGGATGGCACCGAAGTTGAGTCGCACCAACTCCTCGCCCGCGTCGTCGGCGACCTCGACCAGCCGGTCGAGCAGATCCCGGTCACGACCCGGAAGCAGGCGTCGCAGCGGTACGAGCCGCGGGACACGAGCCGACTCCGGACCGCCGTCAGCCATGGCAGACCTGCACGGGTAACACCATCCCTGAGTATCGGAACAGTAATCGACAGTTATGATCCCGAGAAGCATTCCATTCCCGACGCTGAATTTCTAGAGCGGGGCATGTGAAATCAAAAGCATCGGGTCACCGTCCCGTCACGATTGCGCGCGCGACCGACCGCCCTGTGCGAGGCTCTGACCTATGGACGACAAGACGATCATGAGTCGGATCAACGAGCTGGTGGACGAGGAGCATCGCCTGCGTGGCCAGGCCCAGACCGGCGAGCTGTCCGGCGACGAGGAACGGGAGCGGCTCCGCCACCTGGAGGAGTCCCTCGACCAGTGCTGGGACCTGCTCCGTCGCCGGCGCGCGGCGCGGGCTGCCGGACAGGACCCGGAGACCGCCGGCGCGCGCAGCGTCGACGAGGTCGAGAAGTACCTGCAGTGACCGCCGGTCGGGCCGGCGCCACGCCCACCGGCTGAGCGTCGGCTCGATCAGCTGTCGACCCGGCCGAGCGCCCACCCGGTGGTCAGCCGGCCAGCACCTCCGCCACCGCCGGGATGACCCCGTCGGCGACCCGCGTCGGCGCGAAGCGCCGCTCCAGCCAGCTCCGCCCACGGTGCAGCCACACGCTCGGCAGGCCCATCGCCGCGGCGGCGCCGATGTCCGCCTCCGGACCGTCGCCCACGACCCACGCCTCCCGCAGGTGCATCCGGGACCGCTGCGCGGCCATCGCGAAGATCCGCGGATTGGGCTTGCTGACCCCGACCTCCTCGGAGATCACCCAGTCCGCCACGTACCGGTCCAGACCGGTATTGCGGATCTTGCGCTCCTCCCGCTGCACGGTGCCGTTGGTGACCACCACCGGGGCCCAGCCCGCGGTCGCCATGACCCGCAACGCGCAGGCGACCAGCGGATCCAGCCGGGTCCGCTCGATCACCTCGTCGTGCAGCGACTCCACCAGGTCGATGGACGGGATCCGCAGCCGGTACCGGGACCGCAGCGCGTCGGCGAGGTCCCAGCGATCGGTGAGCCCGTCCGCGTCCATCGACAACAGCCAGTCGATGTCCCCGTCGGGCGCGCCGACCCGGTCCAGAAACGCCCTGCCCCAGTCCCGGAACGCGCCGGTGCGGTCCAGCAGCGTGTTGTCCAGGTCGAGGAGCAGCAACGGCACGCGGGAACATTACGTGACCTCGACCACCCCGCGACAGTCCGGTCAGTGGGAAAACCGCACCATGCGCACGGCGCCGGCCCCGGCCGCCCGACCCGGAAGCGCCAGCCACCCGACCAGTGACCACCCAACCGCCCAACCGGTGATCACCCGGCCATCCCGACCGGCGGCCGCCTCAGCACCCAGACGGTGACCAACCGGTCACCCTCGACCGGTGACCATCCGCTCTCAGCCGGTCAGCACGGTCCGCGCGCCGCCCTGGTGCGGCAGCCGGTCGGCGAGCATGCTGTGCGCGGCGCGGACCGTGCTGATCACCTCCGGCCGCAGGGTGGCCACCACCACCGCCTCCCCCCGGTCGCCGGCCCGGCTCAGCGGTCGACCCTCCGGGTCGTACACCGCCGCCCCACCGTTGAACCGCCACGGCGCGGCACCGCCCACGGCATTGGCGAAGACCACGTACATCGTGTTGTCCAGGGCACGGGCCGCGTAGTAGAGATCCCGGCGATGCTCCGAGCCCGCAAGGTATCCGCTGGGGCACAGGTAGCCGTGCGCCCCGTCCACCGCCGCCGCCCGGCCGTGCTCGGGGAAGCAACCGTCGTAACAGACACCGAGGCCGAACCGCCAGCCGTCGACCAGCAGCGTCGCGCCCCGGTCACCGGGGACGAACAGCTCGTTCTCGTCGGGACCCCACAGATGCTGCTTGTCGTACCCGACCCGGACACCGCCGGAGGGATCCAGCACCAGCGCCGAACAGGTCCGCCGGCCGTCGACCCGGCGGACGGCGGCGCCGACCAGCACCACCGCGCCGCGCTCGACCGCGGCCCGCCGTACCGGGTCCAGGCGGGCGTCGTCGACCCGGTCCCCCGCCCCGGCCACCACGTCGGTGCCGGCCGGGTCGGCCCGCAGCGCCGGTGGGTGGTACGCCGGCAGGAACAGCTCGGGCAGCACCACCAGTCGGGCGCCGTCGTCGGCCGCGGCCTCCACCAGCCGGGCCGCGGTCGCGACGTTGCGGACCAGATCCCCGGGTACGGCCTCCGCCTGCACCGCGGCCACGGTCAGCGGGCCGGTCGGTTCCTCCAGCGCTCCCATCCCGGCATGGTAACGACCATCGGGCAGTGGTCCAGCTAACCAAGCCGTACGTACGGCTTGCTGGTGCCCGGTCGACCTGGCACGCTGGGGTGGTGCCCAGAGTAAGCCAGCACCAGTTGGACGCGCGCCGACAGGAGATCCTGGCGGCCGCTCGCGGCTGCTTCGCCCGGCACGGGTACGAAGGGGCCACGGTCCGCCGGCTGGAGGAGGCGACCGGATTGTCCCGAGGGGCGATCTTCCACCACTTCCGGGACAAGGACTCACTGTTCCTGGCCGTCGCCGAGGACGACGCGGCCGAGATGGCGGCCACGGTCGCCCGCAACGGTCTCGTCCAGGTGATGCGCGACCTGCTGGACCGGGCCACCAGCCCGGACACCGCCGGCTGGCTCGGCAGCCAACTGGAGGTGTCCCGTCGACTGCGCACCGACCCCGAGTTCGCCAAGCGCTGGGCCGAGCGGTCGGCGGCGATCTCCCAGGCCACCCGGGACCGGCTGCGGCGACAGCGGGACGCCGGGGTGCTCCGCGACGACGTACCCATCGAGGTGCTGACCCAGTTCCTGGAACTGGCCTATGACGGCCTGGTGCTGCACCTGGCCATGGGCCGCCCGGGCGGGGAACTGGCCCGGGTGCTCGACCTGGTCGAGGAGGCAGTCCGCCGGTCGTGACCGGACCGGCTCCCGGGCTGCTGACCGGCCGGTTTCCCTCCGCCGCCGACGCCGTCCAGTCGGCCCGTGGGGCCGGTACGCCCGATCAGTCGGATCCGTCTGGCCGGTGGGCCCGGATCAGGAAGCGCTGGGCGTGCGCCCGGAACGGGCCGTTCCGGGCGATGTGCTGGTGCAGGTCGGCCAGCCGCGGCCGATAGCGTTCGACGCTGAAGTCGGGCACCGTCCAGACCACCTTGCGCAGGAAGCACACCACCGCGCCGATGTCGTTGAACGTCGTCCGCAACGACTCGTGCCGCACGTCGTCGACGACCAACCCGGCCGCCTCGGCGGCCCGCGCGGCTCGCTGCGGGCTCCGGGCGTCGCTGATCGGGCGCGGGCCGGTCAGGAACTCGGCCAGTTCCCGGTTTGAGCCGGAGCCGATCTGCTGCGACAGGTACCGGCCGCCGGGCCGCAGGATGCGGGCGATCTCGGTCCAGAGCACCACGCTGGGGTGCCGGCTCACCACGAGGTCGAAGCCGGCGTCCGGAAACGGCAACGGGGCGTCCTCGGCCACCTCGACCACCAGCACCCCGCGCGGCTCCAGATTGCGCCGAGCCACCGGAACGTTACGTGGCCAGCCCTCGGTGGCGACCGTGGTCGGGGCGAGCCGGGGCACCTCGGCCAGCACCTCGCCCCCGCCGGTCTGGATGTCCACGGCGGACCCGGCCCGGGCCATCTCGGCCCACAACAGCCGGTGGTATCCCCAGGACGGGCGTTCCTCGGTGGCCCGACCGGCGAACCAGGAGAAGTCCCAGCCGTCCACCTCGGCGGATTCGCCCTCGCGGACCAGATCGTCGAAGCGCGGTTGGCCGTTCACGGAAGCCAACGTTCCAAAGCGTTCCCACCAGCACAAGCGAAATTCCCGGTGCGCGTGCTGCCACGCAGCGGACCGAACCCGGCCGGCTGCCGTCGCCACAATCGGCGATCACGGTGTGTCGGCGCCGGGAACCACCATCGGACCCGGGCTGGGTACCCGACCGGGCCGTCGATGGGGCAGGATCGCGGCATGGATCTCGGACTGGCCGACCGGACGTACGTCCTCACCGGAGCTTCCCGGGGCCTCGGCTTCGCCACCGCACGCTGCCTGGTCGAGGACGGCGCCCGGGTGGTCGTCTCGGCCCGCGACCCACGGGCGGTGTCCGACGCCGTACGCCGGCTCGGTCCCGAACGGGCGCACGGCGTACCGGCCGACCTCGCCGACCCGGAAGCACCGGACCGGCTCGTGGCGGCGGCCCGGGAACGCTTCGGCGGGCTCGACGGCGCGCTGGTCTCGGTCGGCGGGCCACCACCGGGCACCGCGGCCGGGGTCACCGACGAGCAGTGGCGGGCGGCGTTCGAAACGGTGTTCCTCGGCGCTGTGCGGTTCGCCCGGACCGTGCTCGCGGAGCTGCCGGCCGGCGGCGCGCTCGGCTTCGTCCTGTCCACCTCGGCCCGGTCTCCCCTGCCCGGCCTCGGCGTCTCCAACGGCCTGCGGCCGGGGCTCGCCGGGGTGGCCAAGGACATGGCCGACGAGTACGGGCCACGCGGTGTCCGCGTCTTCGGCCTGCTGCCCGGACGGGTGCTCACCGACCGCAACCGCGAGCTGTTCGCCGCCACGGGGGACGCCGACCGGGCCCGAGCGGAGGCCGAGGCGACCATCCCGCTGCGTCGGGTCGCCGAGCCGGAGGAGTTCGGTCGGGTGGCCGCCTTCGTGCTCTCCCCGGCGGCGAGCTATCTGACCGGGCTGACCATTCCGGTCGATGGCGGCGCCCTGCGCTCCCTGTGACACCGTAGGCTCGTCGGCCATGGGAGCCATCCGTCCGGTCACACTGCTGTTGTGCGCCATCTCCTGCCTGATTCTCGTGACCGCCGTCGTCGCGGTGACCGTGGCGCTGATCCGTCGCCGCCGCCGGTAGGTAAGGAAGGGCACCCTGTTATCGCTTTTCGTACAGCAGGGGCCCCCGGTCAACGCATCGCCGCCCGACCGACGGGGACGCGCCATCCGACCGCCCGGGGGACGCGCCATCCGGCCGGCCCCGGGGTCGCGCCATCCGGCCAGCCCGGGGTCGCGCCATCCGGCCAGCCCGGGGTCGCGCCATCCGGCCAGCCCGGGGTCGCGCCATCCGGCCGGGCGGGCCGGCGTGACGTGGGACGCCGTGCGGTCGGAAGCTGGATGGGCGACAGTGGATGGCATGCCCCATGCTGTCGCCACGCCCCGTCCCACCCGAGCCGAGGTCGAAGCCGCCGCCGGTCGCACCATCCCGGACATCGTCGCGCCCGGCCTGCGGGTGCTGTTCTGTGGGATCAATCCCGGCCTCTACTCCGGCGCCACCGGGCGGCACTTCGCCCGGCCCGGCAACCGGTTCTGGCCGGCGTTGCACCGGGGCGGATTCACCCCGCGTGAGCTGCGGCCCTGGGAGCCCGAGGAGTTGCTGGCCCGTGGTCTGGGGATCACCAACCTGGTGGCCCGGGCCACCGCCAGGGCGGACGAGTTGCGGACCGAGGAACTCATCGCCGGGGCCGCCGAGCTGACCGCGAAGGTCCAGCGGTACGCGCCGGCCTGGGTGGCCGTGGTCGGCGTGACCGCGTACCGGATCGGCTTCCGACGGCGGACCGCGACCCTCGGCGAGCAGCCGGAACGGATCGGTCCGGCGCGCCTGTGGGTGCTGCCCAACCCGAGCGGTCTGAACGCGCACTTCCAGCTCGACGCCCTGGGTGCCCAGTTCGCCGCCCTACGGGAGGCCGCAGAACGGTGACCATCAGCCGAGCGTGGTGAGACCTTGGAATTCTGCTGCCCCGCACGGGGTGGCGGAATTCCAAGATCTGCTCGGGGCCCAAGATCTGCTCCAGGCCCGAGCGGCCCGGAGCAGCGAGGATCAGCCGGGTGGGCCCGGGGCGCCCTCGACGGGTCCGAGCAGCGCGGCCGGGTCACCGGGATACCGGCCCGCCCGCTCCAGCAGCATCGCCCCGAAGACCCCGTTGGCGCGGTGGCAGTCCAGGCAGAGGAAGTTGTCGTCCAGCCGCCGACCGTGGCAGTACTCGCACCGACCACGGTCCCGCGGATCGTGGTACGCGGCGAGCGCGGCGATCAGCGCCCGGGCCACCGGCGCGCTCATCTCCAGGCGTACCGCCCGGTCGCCGGTCCGGACCTCGACGGCGCCGAGCGATTCGGCGGCGGGGTCGAAGGCGTCGATCTCGGCGACGAACCCCCGCAGCGCGGTGAGGACATCGTCCAGCTTCTCTCGGGCCATGCCTCACCGTACGCCGCCTGGCCCGTGTCTCCGGTTGCCACCCCGACGCGGTACCAGCCCGACACCGTCACCGTGGTCTCGCCGCCACCACCTGCCACGACAGCCCGGCCGAGGGCCGACCGACAACGCGCCGGCCGGTTGACCGACCGAGAGGATCTCAGAGGCCCCCGGAGGGGCAGTGGAAATCCAAGATCTCGACAGGCCAACCGGCCGCGGACCGGAGCCGGTTGGTCAGTTGGCGGCGGCCGGCGGCAGTGCCTCGTCGGCGACGACGTACTCGTGCATCGGGATGGTGGTCACCGACTCCTGCACGTCCGCCACCAACGGCGCCGGGGAATCCGCGACCGCGAACTGGGTGCGGTACAGCTCCGCGTAGAGACCCCCGACGGCCACCAGTTCCTCGTGCCGGCCCCGCTCGACGATCCGGCCGTCGTCCAGGACCAGGATCTGGTCGGCCTCCCGCACGGTGGACAACCGGTGCGCGATGACCAGGGCGGTACGACCCGACAACGCCACCGACAGCGCCCGCTGCACCGCCGCCTCGGACTCGGAGTCCAGGTGCGCGGTCGCCTCGTCGAGCACCACGATCGAGGGCGCCTTGAGCAGCAGACGCGCGATGGCGATGCGCTGCTTCTCCCCGCCGGAGAACCGGTAGCCCCGTTCCCCGACCACCGTCTCCAGCCCGTCGGGCAGCGAACGGACCAGGTCGGCGATCTGCGCGCCACGCAGCGCCGCCCACAACTCGTCGTCGGTGGCCTCCGGCTTGGCGTACCGAAGATTCTCCGCCAGGGTTTCGTGGAACAGGTGGGAGTCCTGGGTCACCACCCCGATCTCGTCCCGCAGCGAGGCGAGGGTGGCGTCCCGGACGTCGACCCCGCCGACCCGCACCGATCCGTCGGTCACGTCGTACACCCGGGACAGCAGCATCGAGGTGGTGGACTTGCCGGCACCTGACGGGCCGACCAGGGCCACCATCTGGCCCGGCTCGACGGTGAACGAGACGCCCTTGAGAACCGGCTCGTTGACCTGGCGGTCCAGCGCGGCGACGTCCTCCAACGAGGCCAACGAGACCTCCGCCGCGCTGGGGTAGCGGAACCGGACATCCCGGAACTCCACCCGGCCCTCGCCGCGGGGCACCGGTACGGCGTCCGGCTTCTCGGCGATCGACGGCTGAAGATCGAGCACCTCGAAGACCCGGTCGAAGGAGACCAGCGCGCTCATCACGTCCACCCGGACGTTCGACAGCGCGGTGAGCGGGCCGTAGAGCCGGGTCAGCAGCAGGGCCAGCGTGACCACGGTGCCGGCGCTGACCGCGCCGGTGACCGCCAGCCAGCCGCCCAGCCCGTAGGTGAGGGCCTGCGCCAGCGAGGCCACCAGCAGCATCGCCACGAAGAACGTGCGCGAGTACATCGCGGACTGGATGCCGATGTCCCGGACCCGCTCGGCCCGGCCGGCGAACCGGGCGGCCTCCACGTCCGGCCGGCCGAAGAGCTTCACCAGCAGCGCGCCGGACACCCCGAACCGCTCGGTCATCGTCGCGTTCATCTTGGCGTCGAGGTTGTACGACTCGCGGGTGATCTCGGCGAGCCGGCGCCCGACCCGGCGGGCCGGAATGATGAAGATCGGCAGCAGGATCAGCGACAGGAGCGTGATCTGCCAGGACAGGCTGAACATCACCCCGGCGGTCAGTACGAGCTGGATGATGTTGCTGACCACCCCGGACAGGGTGCTGGTGAACGCCCGCTGCGCGCCCAGGACGTCGTTGTTGAGCCGGCTGACCAGGGCACCGGTCTGGGTCCGGGTGAAGAACTGCAGCGGCATCCGCTGGACGTGGTCGTACACCTGGGTCCGCAGGTCGAGGATGATCCCCTCACCGATGCGCGCCGAATACCACCGCTGGGCCAGGGAGAAGAGCGCGTCGACGATGGCCAGTGCGGCGATCACCAGCGCCAGCCGGACCACTGTGGCGCCGGCCGTGCCACCACCCTTGGTGATCGCGTTGATCACCCAACCGGCCAGCACCGGGGTGGCGACCCCGATCACGGCCGAGATGACCACGGTGACCAGGAAGACGATGACGTCCCGCCGGTAGGGCTGGGCGAAGTCGATGATCCGGCGTCCGGTGTCCCGGTTGAGCCGGTGCCCGGTGACCTCGTCCTTGCTCCGTATCGACCGCAGCATCGACCAGCCGCCGCCTGCCATCGGGTGGGTCACCCGTCACCTCCGTGTCGCGCCGCCGCACCGGGGTGAGTCTCCCCGATGCCTACGACAACCCGGCGGTCAACCCGGCTCTTCCCGATGGTCCCTAGGACTCGCCCTCACCTGCCATGCTCCGGACGCACCCACCCGCCGTGTTCCCGGCGCGGCCGGTGACCATCCGCACGGCGGGCTGTCACTCCCCCGTACCCGCGAGGTCGCGCAGCCGGCGTACCTGGGCCTCGCGTTCGGCCCGCTGCTGGTCGGCGGGTGACCGCCGGGCGGCGCCGGCCAGCAGCGCCTTGATCTCGATGACCGCGTCCCGGCTGCCGGCCAGCAGCGCGGCGGTCAGGTCGGCGGTCGCGGAGTCCAGCTCGGCCGCCGGCACGACCAGGGTGGCCAACCCCAACCGGTACGCCTCGGCGGCGTCCAGCCGACGCCCGGTGGCGCAGATCTCCAGCGCCCGGGAATACCCGACGAGGTCGACCAGCCGCCCGGTGCCGGCCAGGTCGGGCACCAGGCCCAGGGTGACCTCGGCCATCGACAACAGCGCGTTGTCGGCCAGCACCCGCAGGTCACACGCCAGGGCGAGCTGGAACCCGGCGCCGATGGCGTGCCCCTGCACGGCGGCGATGGAGACGATGTCCGGCCGGTGCAACCAGGTGAAACCGGCCTGGAACTCGGCGATCCGGTCGGCCGCCGCGGCGGGGGGCAGGCCCACCAGCTCCGCGAAGGAGCCCTCGCCGTCGCCGCGGGCGACCGCGAGGTCGAGTCCGGCCGAGAAGGCACGCCCCTCGGCACGCACCACCACGACGCGCACCTCCGCCGGCAGGTCGCGGTCGAAATCCCGCAGCGTCTGCCACATCGCCGGGGTCTGCGCGTTGAGGACGTCGGGCCGGGACAACGTCACCGTCGCCACCGGCCCGTCGCGGTCCAGCCGTACGCCGGCGGTCGTACGCACCGGGGTCACCGGTGACCGGCCGTGGGTACGGACCAGGCGATAGGGCGGGTCACGCCTTCTTGCGTCGGCGGGCGCCGCCGCGCTGCCGCAGTTGCACGCCGGATTCGGTGAGCACCCGGTGGATGAACCCGTAGGACCGGCCGGTCGAGGCCGCGAGGGCGCGGATGCTCTCACCCGAGGTGTACCGCTTGACCAGGTCCTTGGCGAGCGTCTGCCGCTCGGTCCCGACGATCCGGCGACCCTTCTCAGTGCTGGTGGCTGTGCCGGTGGCTGCCATGTTGATTCCTCACGTCCCAGACTGTGCGGTTCGATACGGTCCCACCTATTAGACCGCCTCGGACGATCATGCGCCAGATATCAACTCTTCGCCAACCGACACGCACGACAGTGTCGCAATCCCGATAGCCTGACCTGCGAACATGTCAGGCAGTGAGCAGGCGCTTCCAACTACGGGCGGTGAACCTCAGGCAAGTTCCACCAATTCGAGCAGGTCATCGCTCCAGGCGTCCTCGTCACCGTCCGGAAGCAGGATCGCACGGTCCGGCTTCAACGCCAGTACCGCGCCCGGATCGTGGGTCACCAGCACGATCGCCCCGGGGTACCGGGCGATGGCGTCCAACACCTGCTCCCGGCTGACCGGGTCGAGGTTGTTTGTCGGTTCGTCCAGCAACAGCACGTTGGCGCCGGAACAGACCAGGGTGGCCAGCGCCAGCCGGGTCTTCTCGCCACCGGAGAGCACCCCGGCCGGCTTGTCCACGTCCTCCCCGGAGAACAGGAACGCGCCGAGGATCTTGCGCAGGTCGGTGTCCGTCTGCTCCAGGGCCGCGCTGCGCATGTTCTCCAGCACGGTCCGGCCGATGTCCAGGGTCTCGTGCTCCTGGGCGTAGTAGCCCAGCCGGAGGCCGTGCCCCGGCCGTACCTCACCGGTGTCCGGTTCCAGCAGGCCGCCCAGCATCCGCAGCAGGGTGGTCTTGCCCGCGCCGTTGAGGCCCAGGATGGCCACCCGGGAACCGCGGTCCACCGCCACGTCGACGTCGGTGAAGATCTCCAACGACCCGTACGACTTGGACAGGCCGGTGGCGGTCAACGGGGTCTTGCCGCAGGCCGCCGGGCTGGGGAAGCGGACCTTGGCCACCTTGTCGGCGACCCTGACCTCATCCAACCCGGAGATCAGCTTCTCCGCCCGCCGGGCCATGTTCTGCGCGGCCACCGTCTTGGTCGCCTTGGCCCGCATCTTGTCGGCCTGCGCCATCAGCGCGCCGGCCTTCTTCTCGGCGTTGGCCCGCTCCCGCCGACGGCGCCGCTCGTCGGTCTCCCGCTGCGCCAGGTACGCCTTCCAACCCAGGTTGTAGACGTCGACCACCGACCGGGTGGCGTCCAGGAACCACACCTTGTTGACCACGGACTCCAGCAGCGAGCCGTCGTGACTGATCACGATGAGCCCGCCCTTGTGGTTGGCCAGGAAGCCCCGCAGCCAGGTGATCGAGTCGGCGTCGAGGTGGTTCGTGGGCTCGTCCAGCAGCAGGATGCCCCCGCCGTTCTCACCGGCGTCCCGGAACAGGATCCGGGCCAGTTCGATCCGGCGCCGCTGACCGCCGGAGAGGGTGCCGATGGTCTGCGCCAGCGCCCGGTCCGGTAGGCCCAGGTTGGCGCAGATCCGCGCGGCCTCCGCCTCGGCCGCGTACCCGCCCAGTGAGGCGAACTGGTCCTCCAGGGCGCCGTACCGGCGGACCAGTCGGTCCTCCGGGCCTTCGGCGAGCTGCTCCTCGAGCTGCTTCATCTGGGCCATCAGCACGTCCAGGCCGCGCGCCGAGAGGACCCGGTCCCGGCCGGTAACCCCAAGATCACCGGTACGTGGGTCCTGCGGCAGGTAGCCGATGGCGCTGCGCCGGTCGACCTGACCGGCGTACGGCTGGCCCTCGCCGGCCAGCACCTTGAGCGTGGTGGTCTTGCCGGCACCGTTGCGGCCGACCAGGCCGATCCGGTCACCGGGCTGCACCCGCAGGGTGGCCTCGGACAGCAGAATGCGGGAGCCGGCTCGCAACTCCAGGCCGGTGGCAGTGATCATGTCGACAGACTCGCTCTCGAGAGGAAGGGCTGACTCACGGGCACGGGTGAGCGCCGGCGGGGATCGGTCCGCACGCCGGCGCGGGGCGGGTCAGCCTTCGCAGAGCAGCACGCGCTCCAGTGTACCGGGCTTCCCCGGAGCGCGACCGGAGCCGGGTCTGGCGGGAACGGGCAGCGGCCTTGAAACACCGCCACCCGGCCGGAACCCGAACCGGATTACCCGGCAAGATCATCGGGTAACGTCCGGGAACGTCCGGCATCGTCCGGCGCTGATCCGTTGACACGTGCTGACTTTTGGAATGATCGGGGTTTCGATGGAGCTGAACGAGAACGCGGAGATCGACACCAGTCAGGTCGAAGACAGGCGCGGCTCGGGTGGCGGGGGTGGCGGTGGTGGCGGCATGGGCATCCCCATCCCGATTCCCGGCGGCGGCGGACGGGGCGGCCTGATCGGGATCATCATCGCCGTGCTGGTCGCCCTGGTCGGCGGCGGCTTCGGGGTCAGCCAGCTCGGCGGTGGCGGCAGTGATCAACCCGCCGACAACAGCAGCCTGGACCAGCGGTGCAGCGCGCCGGACGCCAAGCAGCAGCAGGACTGCCGCAACACCCTCTACATCAACTCGATCCAGGACTACTGGAAGACAGCCATGCCGGAGGCGTTCGACAAGGAGTACCAGAAGGTCACCACCATCTTCTTCAGCAACAACGTCAACACCGGATGCGGCCAGGCGGACTCCGGGGTCGGGCCGTTCTACTGCCCCTCGGACAAGCACGTCTACATCGATCTGGCCTTCTACGACACCCTTGAGCAGGAGTTCGGGGTCAAGGGCGAGTTCCCCCAGCCGTACGTGCTGGCCCACGAGTACGGCCACCACGTGCAGGACCTGCTCGGCACCAACGCCAAGGCGGAGCAGGGCGGCGCGCAGGGCCCGAACTCCGGGTCCGTGCGGCTGGAGTTGCAGGCGGACTGCTACGCGGGCGCCTGGGCGCACCACGCCACCGAGACCAAGACCAAGAGCGGCAAGGCGATCTTCAAGTCGATCGACCAGCAGGACATCAAGGACGCGGTGAACACCGCAGGCGCGATCGGTGACGACGCCATCCAGCAGAAGGCCGGCCGGGGCAACGACCCGAGTTCGTACACCCACGGCACCTCGGCCCAGCGGCAGAAGTGGTTCGAGCAGGGCTACGACAGCGGCGACCCGCGCAGGTGCGACACCTTCAGCGGCAGCATCTAGGCAGTTCCGCAGCGATCATCGGCGGTGTCGGGCGGGATCGGGTCCTTCCGGTCCCACCCGACCCGTTCACCCGCGCAACGCGGACCGGTCCGCCGTCACGACGCGGACCGGCCCGACCATGCGTCGTCGCGACGCGGACCAGCCCGACCGTCCGTCGTCGCAGCGCGGACCGGCCCGGCCGCGACTACGGTGAAGTGGCAGAGCCGATGCCAGACGAGAGGACTTCCGATGTCCAATCCCCCGCTGCCCGAGGACGCGGTCGCGATGCTGCGCAAGCCGAACCCGGCCGTCATCACGACGCTGCGTCCGGACGGACAACCGGTGTCCACCGCCACCTGGTACCTGTGGGACGACGGCCGGATCCTGGTCAACATGGACGAGGGCCGGAAGCGGTTGAGCCACCTCCGCAAGGACCCCCGGGTGACGCTCACGGTGCTCGACGACGGCAACTGGTACACCCACGTCAGCGTCATCGGCAGGGTCACCGAGATGCGCGACGACGAGGACCTGGCGGACATCGACCGGTTGTCCCGACACTACGGCGGCCAGGACTACCCGCGCCGCGATCGGGCCCGGGTGAGCGCCTGGATCGAGATCGACCGCTGGCACGGCTGGGGCGCCTTCAAGGACAGCAACCAACTCGGTTGAGCCGCAAGGAAGGGCCCCTTCTTATCGCTTTCGGTATAGCAGGGGCCCCTTGTTAACCACCCGAGGCCGGCTCGCGGACCAGGATCCGGACGGCCCGGGCGGCGGCGACCGCCTCCACCAGAACGGCATGGCGCGGTTCGGCGACCGTCAGGAACCGATCGGTCAGCAGCGCCGTCAACGGCACCAGTCGGCGATCGGCCAGTACGGTGTCGACGGCCCGTCGGTCTCCCCCGCCGACCAGCGCGGCCAGTCGAGAGACCTCCGGCAGCAGCAACCGGACGGCCAGTTCGACGGCGTCCCCGGCCGCCGCCCGGGCCTGGTTGTCGCGGCGCCTCGCGAACCGCTGCTGGGACCAGCCACCCGCGGCGGTGCGGCCCTGGACGTACCGGCTGTCCACCTTCGAAACGACCAGCCGGTCTCCTTCGGCCACCCCCATGGCCACGGCGCCCTTGCGGGCCAGCAGCAGCCCGAGCCGCCGGGGTACCGCCGCGGCGGACAGGAAGCCGGCGAGATCCGTGGCCGGCGGCGCGCCGGGCGGGGTGTCCAGCCGGGCCGTGGCGCCGTCCGGGGCGATCAACAGCAATCCGGCGGGATCCACCGTGACCTCCGCCGGGCCGCCGTGCCGGGCCGCGAAGTTCTCCAGCCAACGGGCCAGCCGGCCTGGATCGACGTCCACCCAGCGGCCACCGCCGGCAGCGGGCCGACTCATCCGGCACGCACCGATCGAGATCTTGGATTGTTCGGACCCCTCCGCGGGCCGAAATATTCCAAGATCTCTACGGCAGGCCTTTGGCTCGGGCTCATCGCCCTGACCGTACGACATTGCGGGGTGGGCGGCGGGGGTCGGGCGGCCGGGGGCGCCGACGAGGGGAACAGACCCGCAGGTCAGGAACGTCGGAGTGGGATGGCAGGATGCCCGGCATGTCGCAACCGGGGTCCGCGCTGGCCGAGACGGTGCTGGCCCGGTTGGTCGAGACGTACCGGCCGGCAGCCGATCTGGAACGGGCGGCCGCGATGTCCGCGTACATGCGGGGGTTGTTTCCCTTTCTCGGCATCCCGGCGCCGGCCCAGCGGACCCTGAGCCGCGCGGTGCTGGCCGGCCTGCCCCGGCCCGACGAGCCGGACCTGCGGGCGGTGGCGACCGGTTGCTGGGACCTGCCGGAACGGGAGTACCAGTACTTCGCCGCCGGATACCTGCGTCGGTACGTCGGGACGGCCTCGGCCGGTTTTCTGGCGACCGCACGGACGCTGGTCACCACGCGGTCGTGGTGGGACACCGTGGACCCCCTCGCGGTCCACCTGGTCGGTCCGCTGGTCCGCCGGCATCCTGAACTGGGCACCGCCATGGACACCTGGATCGGCGACGAGAACCCGTGGGTGGTCCGCACCGCGCTCCTGCACCAGCTCATGTACAAGGAATCCACCGACGAGGGGCGGCTGTTCCGGTACTGCTCGGCCCAGGGGCTGCATCCGGACTTCTTCGTCCGCAAGGCCGTCGGGTGGGCCTTGCGGGAGTACGCGAAGACGGCGCCGGACACGGTACGCCGGTACCTCGCGGCCAGCCGTTCCCGGCTGGCACCCCTCGCCCTCCGGGAGGCGGCCAGGAACCTCCCCGGACCGCGTTGATCATGATTTCGGCCGGCTCGTCGACTGGTCCACCGGCCTGAGGGGCAGCGACACGGATCGGGCCGGCGAAGGGCAGCCGACCGGACCGGCTCGGGGGTTGGCGAAGGGGTGGCCGCGCGGGTCGGGTCAGGCGCGGACCAGCACCGACACGGCCAGCCCGGCGATCAGCACGCTGGACAGCAGGGCCGTGACCAGCCGTCCGGTGCGTCCGGCCAGGGTCCGGCCGACCAGCGAACCCCCGCCGGCGATCAGCAGTTGCCAGCTCGCCGAGGCGAGGAAGGCACCCGTCACGAACAGCACGGCCGGACCGGCGCCCGACCCGGTGGCCGGTTGGCGGCCCACGACCAGGGCCGCGAAGTAGACGATGGTCATGGGGTTGAGCAGGGTCAGCGCCAGCACCGCCGCGAACGCCCGACCGGGAGTCGCCAGCGCCTCGCCGCGATCTGGTCGGGCCGGATCACGGTGCCGGGCCAGCGCCCGCCAGGCGCCGTGGCCGGCAAGCGCCAGCAGTACCACGGCGGCGACCCAGCGCAGTGGACCGGCCACCGGGGCGAGCACCCGGGCCAGTGCCACCCCGCCGCCAACCGCCGCCGTCGCGTACAGGCCGTCCGCGGTGGCCACACCGAGCGCCGCCGCCGCGCCGACCGCCAGGGAGACGCGGGCGCTCAGGCCCAGAATCAGGACCGCGATGGCACCGACCGGGACGGCCACGCCGTACCCGGCGACCACCCCGGCCAGGAAGGCCGCGGTCACGATCGTGGGTGCGGGACCGGGCCGGACGCCGGAACGTTCCGCTGTCGTCCGACCGGAAGCGCCGGTGGGACGGTGCGGACGAGATCCGGGTACGACGCGGTCACCGGATCATTCTCGGCGACCGCGCCGAACCACGTCGACCGATTATCAGACGTTGAAGCCGAGGGATCGGAGCTGGTCGCGGCCCTCGTCGGTGATCTTGTCGGGTCCCCACGGCGGCAGCCAGACCCAGTTGATCCGGAAGTCGTCGACCAGTCCGCCACCCGGCCCCTTGGTCAGCGCGTCCCGGGTCTGGTCCTCGATGACGTCGGTCAACGGGCAGGCCGCCGAGGTGAGGGTCATGTCCAGCGTCGCCACGTTGTCCTCGCCGACGTGGATGCCGTACACCAGGCCGAGGTCGACGACGTTGATCCCCAGTTCGGGGTCGACGACGTCCTTCATGGCCTCCTCGATCTCCGCGACCGCGGCCTTGCTGACACCCGCCTGGGCGCCGGCCGAGGCGGCGGCGTCCGACACCGCGTCGCTCAGCCCGCCGCCCGCCGACGCGGCATCCGCCGTCGCAGCGCCCGTCGGCTCAGCACCGACCGCCGGCTCATCATGGATCTTCGTCTCGTCGCTCATGCCGTCACCTCCGGGCTCACGCCCACACCGGCGCGCGCCGTGGCATCCTTGAACGCCATCCACGGCAGCAGCGCGCATTTGACCCGGGCCGGATAGCGGGCCACGCCCGCGAACGCCACCCCGTCACCCAGTACGTCCTCGTCCGGCGTGACCTGACCGCGCCCGGACATCAGTTCCACGAACGCCGCGTGCACCGCGAACGCCCGCTCGGTCTTCTGCCCGGTCAGCAGCTCGTGCAGCACGCTGGCCGACGCCTGACTGATCGAGCAACCCAGCCCGTCGTACGAGATGTCGGCCAGCCGGTCGCCGTCGGTCGCCACCCGCACGGTCACCTCGTCGCCGCAGGTCGGGTTGACGTGGTGCGCCTCGGCGACCCGCAGGCCCGGGTCGGGCGCCGCACGCAGCCCCCGACCGTGCGGGTGCTTGTAGTGGTCCAGGATGATCTCCTGGTACAGCTCGTCCATCCGCATCAGCCGAACACCTTCCGTGCCTGTTCCAGCCCCCGCACCAGGGCGTCGATCTCCCTGGTGGTGGTGTACAGGTAGAACGACGCGCGGGTCATCGCCGGCACGCCGAACCGGACGCACGTCGGGCGTGCGCAGTGGTGACCCACCCGGACCTGCACGCCCTGCGAGTCGAGCACCTGACCGACGTCGTGCGGGTGGATGTCGCCGAGCGCGAAGGAGATCGTGCCGCCCCGGCCGACCGGCACCGCCGGACCGAAGATCCGCAGGTCCGGCACGGTGGCGAGAGCATCCAGCGCGTACGCGGTGAGCTCCTTCTCGTGCCACTGCACGGCCCGCATCCCGATCCCGGACAGGTAGTCCACGGCCGCGCCCAGCGCGACCGCCTCGGCGATCGGCGGCGTGCCGGCCTCGAACCGGGCCGGCGGGGCCGCGAACGTGGATCGTGCCATGGTGACCGTCTCGATCATCGAGCCGCCGCTGAGCACCGGTGGCATCGCCGCCAGCAGCTCGGACCGGCCCCACAGCACGCCGATCCCGGTCGGCCCGCACATCTTGTGACCGGTGAAGACGATGAAGTCGGCGTCGTAGTCGACCACGTCCATCGGCAGCTGCGGCACCGACTGCGAGCAGTCCAGCAGCAGCAACGCGCCCACCTGCCGGACCCGCTGGGTGATCCGGGAGGTGGCGTTGATCGTGCCGAGGACGTTGGACATGTGCACCAGTGAGACGATCTTCGTCCGCTCGGTGACCAGCTCTTCGAGGTTCGACTCGTCGAGTCGACCGTTGTCGGTGAGCCCGAACCAGCGCAGCGTGGCACCGGTCCGCTCGCAGAGCAGCTGCCAGGGCACGATGTTGGCGTGGTGCTCCATCTCGGAGATCACCACCTCGTCGCCGGGGCCGAGCCGGAACCGCGGATCGGCGTCCGCCCGGGCGGCGCCCGCCGCACCGGTCGAGGTGTTCGAGAAGGCGTACGCGACCAGGTTGATCGCCTCGGTGGAGTTCTTGGTGAACACCACCTCGTCCGGGCTCGGCGCGTTGATGAACGCCGCGACCTTGGCCCGGGCTCCCTCGTACGCCTCGGTGGCCTCGGTTCCGAGCGTGTGTACCGAACGGGAGACGTTCGCGTTGCGCCGTTCGTAGTGCTCCCGCAACACGTCGAGGACCTGTCGCGGCTTCTGCGATGTGGCGGCGCTGTCCAGATAGGTCAGCGGGTGCCCGTTGACCTCCCGGTCCAGGATCGGGAAGTCGGCCCGGATCCGGTCCACGTCGAAGCGTGGCACGTCGTCGTACTGCGGCATGCCCGGCGGGATCGCGATGGTGGTCATGCGGTCACCTCGATGCGCTCGCTCATGCCGGCTCCTCGCCCGATCATGTCCGGCGTCCTCCGCCCTCGACTGGCTCAGCCGCGCGCCGTGCCGGCGCCGGCAACGTACCGCTCGTAGCCCTCTTCCTCGAGCTTGTCGGCCAGCTCCGGGCCACCCTGCTCGACGATCCGGCCGGCCACGAAGACGTGCACGAAGTCCGGCTTGATGTAGCGCAGGATCCGCGTGTAGTGGGTGATCAGCAGCAGGCCGGTCTCGCCGGTCTCGCGAACCCGGTTCACACCCTGGCTGACCACCCGCAGCGCGTCCACGTCGAGGCCGGAGTCGGTCTCGTCGAGGATCGCCATCTTCGGCTTGAGCAGTTCGAGCTGCACGATCTCGTGCCGCTTCTTCTCGCCACCGGAGAAGCCCTCGTTCACGTTGCGCTGGGCGAAGGCCGGGTCCATCTGCAACCGCTCCATGGCGCCGCGCAGCTCGCCGGCCCAGGTGCGCAGCTTCGGCGCCGTGCCGTCGATCGCGGTCTTGGCGGTACGCAGGAAGTTGGCCACCGAGACACCCGGCACCTCCACCGGGTACTGCATGGCCAGGAAGAGCCCGGCGCGGGCCCGCTCGTCCACGGACATGGCCAGCACGTCCACACCGTCCAGCAGGACGGATCCGCTGGTGATCTCGTACTTGGGGTGACCGGCGATCGAGTACGCCAGGGTGGACTTGCCGGAGCCGTTCGGGCCCATGATGGCGTGGGTCTCCCCGGACCGCACGGTCAGGTCGACACCGTGCAGGATCGGCTTCAGCTCCCCGTCGGGCAGCTTGACCGACACCTGCAGGTCGCGGATCTCCAGGGTGCTCATTATCGGGTCACTCCATTACTCGGCGTGAGGCTGACGTACAGGTCGCCGTCACGGACGTCGACGGGATAGACGGGGACGGGTTCGGTGGCGGGCAGCCCGGTCGGCTCGCCGGTGCGCAGGTCGAAGCGGGAGCCGTGCAGCCAGCACTCCAGCGTGCAGCCGTCGACCTCACCCTCCGAGAGCGGGACGGCGGCGTGCGAGCACTCGTCGTACACGGCGTAGAAGTTGTCGTCGTCGGCGTGCACGACGGCGATCTCGGTGCCGTCCACCTCGGCGCGGATCGCCGTACCCTTCGGCACGTCGTCCACGGCGCAGATCCGGATCGGTTCGGTCATCAGGCCCCCACGCCGGTGAGCCGGGCCTCGATGGCGTCGCCCAGTCGCTCGCGCAGGTCCTCGACCGGAATCTTGTTGATCAGCTCGGCGAAGAAGCCGCGGACCACCAGCCGGCGCGCCTCGGCCTCCGGGATACCCCGGGCCATCAGGTAGAACAGCTGCTCGTCGTCGAACCGGCCGGTGGCGCTGGCGTGTCCCGCCCCGGCCACCTCACCGGTCTCGATCTCCAGGTTGGGCACCGAGTCGGCCCGCGCGCCGTCGGTGAGCAGCAGGTTCCGGTTGATCTCGTACGTGTCGGTGCCGGTGGCCTCCGCCCGGATCAGCACGTCGCCCACCCAGACCGTGTGCGCGTCGGTGCCCTGGAGGGCGCCGCGGTAGCCGACGTAGCTGCGGCAGTCGGGCGCGGTGTGGTCGACGAGCTGGCGGTGTTCGAGGTGCTGACCGCCGTCGGCGAAGTACAGGCCGTAGAGTTCCGCCTCGCCGCCCCGGCCGGTGTACTCCACGCTGGTGTACTGCCGGACCAGCTCACCACCGAGCGACACCTGGATGTGGACGACCTTGGCGTCGCGGCCCAGCCGCACCTTGAGGTGCTGCGCCTGCACCGCGTCGGGCGCCCAGTCGGCCACCGTGACCAGCACCAGCTTGGCCCCGTCGGCGACGGCCACCTCGACGTTGTCGGCGAGCGTCACCGAACCGGTGTGCTCCAGCACCAGGGTGGCCTCGGCGAACCGACCGACCTCGACGTAGGTGTGCCCGTACGCCACGCCCTCGGCACCGCCGCCGACCACCCGCACCACGGCCGGACCCGTCGGCACGGCGTCGGCGCTGACCGAGACCAGCAGGGACTGCTCGGCGCCGCCGTAGGCCAGCGCGCTGATCCGGTCGAACGGGGTAAGCACGCTGCCCACCCGCGCGTCGTCGTGCGGCACGGTGGAGACCGTCACGCCGGGGGGAAGCTGCCCGTACTCGTACTTGACCAGGCCGGTGGCCACGGGCGTACCGGTGGCCAGCCCGCGCAGCCGCTTCAGCGGGGTGAACCGCCAGTCCTCCTCCAGCCCGGTGAGGGCCGGGAAGTCCGACACGTCGTACGAGCGGAGCGCCTGCGACTTGGTCTTCGGCGGCGCGAATGCCTGCGTACTCATCTCATCCTGTCTCTGCTGCCCAACAATGCGTGTGTCGCCGCCTCGGGCGGTCCCGGCGGACGGACCCGGGTGTCGCCGCACCGGCGGGTGGCCGGGGGAACCGGACCCGGCTGGTCGCCGCCGGGGCGAGCCCCGACGGCGGTTCGTCGGCGCTCAGCCGACCGCGCCCTCCATCTGCAGCTCGATCAGGCGGTTGAGCTCCAGCGCGTACTCCATCGGGAGTTCCTTGGCGATCGGCTCGATGAAACCGCGCACGATCATCGCCATCGCCTCGTCCTCGCTCAGACCCCGGCTCATCAGGTAGAAGAGCTGGTCCTCGCTGACCTTGGAGACGGTGGCCTCGTGGCCCATCGACACGTCGTCCTCGCGGATGTCCACGTACGGGTAGGTGTCCGACCGGGAGATCGCGTCGACCAGCAGCGCGTCGCACTTCACGGTGCTGCGGCTGTTGTTCGAGCCCTCCAGCACCTGCACGAGACCGCGGTACGAGGTCCGGCCGCCGCCCCGGGCGATCGACTTGGAGACGATCGTGCTGGACGTGTGCGGCGCGGCGTGGACCATCTTCGCGCCGGCGTCCTGGTGCTGCCCCTCGCCGGCCATGGCCACCGAGAGCACCTCGCCCTTGGCGTGCTCGCCGGTCATGTAGACCGCCGGGTACTTCATGGTCACCTTGGAGCCGATGTTGCCGTCGATCCACTCCATGGTCGCGCCCTCGTGGCACACGGCGCGCTTGGTGACCAGGTTGTAGACGTTGTTCGACCAGTTCTGGATGGTCGTGTAGCGGCACCGGGCGTTCTTCTTGACGATGATCTCCACGACCGCGCTGTGCAGCGAGTCGGACGAGTAGATCGGCGCGGTGCAGCCCTCGACGTAGTGCACGTACGCGCCCTCGTCGACGATGATCAGCGTCCGCTCGAACTGGCCCATGTTCTCGGTGTTGATCCGGAAGTACGCCTGGAGCGGGATCTCCACGTTCACGCCCTTGGGGACGTAGATGAACGACCCGCCGGACCAGACCGAGGTGTTCAGCGCGGCGAACTTGTTGTCGCCGACCGGGATCACCGTGCCGAAGTACTCCTTGAAGATGTCCTCGTGCTCCTTGAGCGCGGTGTCCGTGTCCAGGAAGAGCACGCCCTGCTCCTCAAGGTCCTCACGGATCTTGTGGTAGACCACCTCGGACTCGTACTGAGCCGCGACGCCGGCGATCAGCCGCTGCTTCTCGGCCTCGGGGATGCCCAGCCGGTCGTAGGTGTTCTTGATCTCCTCGGGCAGGTCCTCCCAACTGGCGGCCTGCTTCTCGGTGGAGCGCACGAAGTACTTGATGTTGTCGAAGTCGATCCCGGTGAGGTCGGCACCCCAGGACGGCATCGGCTTGCGGCCGAACAACCGCAGCCCCTTGAGCCGCAGGTCGAGCATCCAGGCCGGCTCGTTCTTCTTGGCGGAGATGTCCCGCACCACCGCCTCGTTGAGGCCGCGCTGGGCGGAGGCGCCCGCGATGTCGGAGTCGGCCCAGCCGTACTCGTACCGACCCAGAGCGGCGAGGTGCTCCTCCTGGGAGACGGGCTGGACGATCTGCTCGGTCATCTATCTGTCCTCACAGTGGTGACGGTGTTTCCGGTCTGCTGGTCCGCCGCGCCGGTCGGCGTCGACGAGGATCCGCGGCGCTGGGCCTGGGCCGGGATGTGCGTGGTGCACACCCCGTCGCCGTGCGCGATGGTCGCCAACCGCTGCACGTGCGTGCCGACCAGGCGGGAGATGACCGCCGTCTCGGCCTCGCAGAGCTGCGGGAACTCGGCGGCGACGTGCGCCACCGGGCAGTGGTGCTGGCACAGCTGTCCACCGCTGGCGATGGTGGAGGCATTGGCAGCGTAGCCCTCGGCGGTGAGCGCCCCGGCCAGGGCCTCCGCCCGGGCCAACGGGTCGTCGCCGGCGCCGGCCAGCGCCACGCGGCACCGCGTCTCCAGCGCGGCCACCTGCTCGTTGGCGAAGTCGTCAACGGCGGCCGAGCCGCCGTGGCGGGCGATCCAGCGCAGCGCCGCGGTGGCCATGCCGTCGTACGTGTGGGTGCCGCAGCGGACCCGTCCGGCGTCGGTGAGCAGGAAGACCTTGGCGGGCCGACCACGTCGGCGACCGTCCCGGGCCGGCTGCTCGCGGGCCTCCACGTCGCCGTCGGCCTGCATCGCGTCCAGGTGCCGGCGGATGGCCGCCGGGCTCAATCCGAGCTCGGTGCCCAGTTGGGCGGCGGTGGCCGCGCCCCGCGCCAGCAGCAGCCGGGTGACGCGGTCCCGGGTCCGGCCGTCGGTGGCGGGCACGGCGGCACCGGCGGCCGAACCGGCCACCACGTGCTCGGAAAGCACCGCCACGTTTTTCACAACGCCAACGTTACGTAATTGGTCGGAGGGTCGCAAACCCGGGTCCCGGTGATCCGGGCCACCGGCCGCCGAAACGGACGGTGACCCTTCAGTACGATGGGCGCCGTGAGCCGATCTGGCCCCTTGAGCAGCGCGTCGACCCTTCGCGGGCTGGCGCTGGCCGCAGTGGTGGCAAACGTGGTCCTCGTCGTCACCGGGGGCGCGGTCCGGTTGACCGACTCCGGCCTCGGCTGCCCGACCTGGCCACGATGCACCGAGGACTCCTACCGGACCACGCCCGAAATGGGCGTTCACGGCATGATCGAGTTCGGTAACCGGTTGCTGTTCTTCGTGATCGGCGCGATCGCGGTGGCCGGCCTGGTGATGGCGCTACGCCAGCGGCCCCGGCCGCGCGGGCTGGTGCCACTGGCCGTGGCGGCCGGACTCGGCATTCCGGCCCAGGCGGTGGTGGGTGGCCTCACCGTGCTGACCGGGCTCAACCCCTGGGTGGTCGGGCTGCACTTCCTGGCCTCGATGGCCGTGCTGGCCGGGGCGTACGCCTTCTGGCGACGCGCCGCCGAGCCGGCCGGGCCCACGCCGGCCGCCAGGCCGGTGGGGTCGGTCGCAGAGGTGACGCCGGCCGGGATGGTGACGTCCGCCACGCTGGTGACACCGGCTGGGGCGGTGGCACCCGGAGCGGCCACACCGGTCGTACCGGCCCCGCTACGGGTCCTGACCGGGCTGGTCACCGCGGTGAGCGCGGTGGTGCTGGTGATCGGCACGTTCGTCACCGGCAGTGGACCGCACTCCGGCGACCACGGGGCGGCGCGCAACGGGCTGGACCCGGCGGCGATCGCCCAGCTGCACACCGACGTGGTCTGCCTGCTGATCGGCCTGTCGGTGGCGCTGTGGTTCGCGCTGCGGGCAGTCGGTGCGCGGCGCGCCAGCCGGGCCGCCCTCGTACTGGTCGGTGTGGAGTTGGGCCAGGGGTTGATCGGCTTCGTCCAGTACCTCACCCATCTGCCGATTCTGCTGGTCGGCGCCCACATGCTGGGGTCCGCCCTGGTCTGGCTGGCCACCCTCGACGCGCTCCGGGTCACCCGCGAGCGCCGCCCGCTGCCGACCGACCCGTCCGACGATCACGCCATCGACCGGTCCGTCGACCAGCCGGGTGATGGGCTTCACCGCGAGGTCCGGACGGTGCTGTCGCGGTAAGCCCCTGATCGCCGAGGCCCAGCGGGCCGGCGCACGGCGGGGACAAACGAGAGCGACCCGGGGGCAACGCCCCGGGTCGGCTGGTACTCGGTCAAATATCTCAGCGAGCCATGGTATTTCAGCGAGCCATGGTGCGGCGGGCCATCGAACGCCAGAGGTCGTTGCTCGGGCGCATCTGGTCCATCAGCTCGCGCTCCCACTCGTTCTCCACTGCGACGCCCGCGGTGGCACACGCCTGCCGGGCCACATCGGTGTCGTCGGCGAACTGGTCGCCCCACGCCCCGTCGGAGCCCACCACAACGATCCGAGCCCCCCGCTTGCCGACGTACTCGACGACCGCCCGCGCACCGCCATGCTCGGCGGCGAACGCCTTGAGCCAGGCCGCCAACCCGGAAGGGGCCGGCCCGGTCTTCTCGGTCGTCAGCGTCGTATCGGAACCATCTGCCATGACCGAAGGGTAAGCAGACAACGGCTCACGTGCGGGCAACTTATCGACAATATGTGACGCCAATTACCAGCGCGTTTAAGATCCTCAAGAGTCGATTCGACCCGTTTCTATGGTTTCGGACCGATGATCCCGGCCGGCAAACCGGGTGAAACCAGGCAGGTTACGGGGAGAGTCGGTCCTAAATCCATCGGTGACCGTAAAAGCGGCACTCCCGGGAAATCAGACGAGAGCATCCACGGCGGCAGCCACGAACAGAACCACCAGATAGGTGTTGGACCAGTGGAAAAGCCGCATCGGCTTGACCGCGTCACCCCGGCTGGCCCGAGCCGCCAGCCGGTGCGCCTCGGACAGGAAGACCGCCCCCACCACGAGGGCCGGTACGGCGTAGACCGGGCCGATGCCGGGCATCAGCGGCCAGACGGCCAGCGAGGCGAGCACGGTCAACCAGGAGAAGAGCAGGATCTCGGCGTTGAGCCGGCGGGTCGAGGCCACCACCGGCAGCATCGGGATGCCGGCGCGGGCGTAGTCGACCTTGTACTTGATGCCCAGCGCGTAGAAGTGCGGGAGCTGCCAGAAGAAGACCACGGCGAACAGCGCCCAGGCCCCCGGGCTCGGCGACCCGGTCACCGCGACCCAGCCGATCAGCACCGGCGCCGCCCCGCAGAACCCGCCCCAGAACGTGTTCTGGGTGGTGGTCCGCTTCAGCCACATCGTGTAGACGAGGTCGTAGTAGGCGATGGAGGCGAGCGTCAGCAGCGTCGCGGTCCAGTTGGTGAAGGTCGCCATCAGGACCGTGGACAGCACGGCCAGGACGAGACCGAAGACCAGCGCGTTGCGCGGGGACACCGTGTGCGACGGCAGCGGCCGGCGCTTGGTCCGACGCATCACCTGGTCGATGTCGCGGTCGATGTAGCAGTTGATCACGCTGGCCGCGCTGGCCGCCAGCGTCCCGCCGAGCAGCACCACCCCGACCAGCCACAGCGACGGCAGGCCGCCGGCCGCGAGCATCATCGGCGGCACGGTGGTCACCAGCAACTGCTCGACGATGCGCGGCTTGGTCAGCATGACGTACGCGCGCACCACGGCCCGCCAGTCACGCCGGGGCGCCGCACCGGTCGCCGCGTCCGCCGGGGCCGGAGACCCGGCCGCGGGGGAGCCGGGGCGTTCGGTGATCATGCTCACGGAATGCCACCTTCCGGCATCGGCATGGAAGATCGAATCGGCAGCCGAGGCGGTTCCGCGTCCGCTTACCGAGACAACAGGGTACGCGGCGTCACGGGGCCCACCCGGCCGACCCGGCAACGGTGCGGCCGATCACACCTGTTCGGGTGGCGGCAACCCGCGTAGCGCAGCCGCCCGCCGGGTAGACAACGCCGGTGGGCAACCACAGTCAGACAACGGCGAGCGTCGAGGCGCTGGCCGGGCAGACAACGACAGGTGTCGAGCCAACGGCACCGATTCGTAACGCGCGGTTACCCGTAGATCCCTGCTCCCGCGTTCATCCGCGCTCGATAGGGTCATCATTGAGGGTTCCGCCCACCTGCTGAGGAGCACAACCATCGTGGCTGAAAACCGACGCGAGCCAAGCCCGCTGAACTGGTCCGACCTCGACCGCCGGGCCGTCGACACCGTACGCGTACTGGCGATGGACGCCGTGGAGAAGGCCGGCAACGGTCATCCCGGCACCGCGATGAGCCTGGCCCCGGCCGCGTACCTGCTCTTCAACCGCCTGATGCGGCACGACCCCACGGATCCGGACTGGGCCGGTCGGGACCGCTTCGTGCTGTCCGCGGGACACAGCAGCCTCACCCTGTACATCCAGCTCTACCTCTCCGGGTACGGGCTCAGCCTGGCGGACCTGAAGTCGCTGCGGCAGTGGGGTTCACTCACCCCCGGGCACCCGGAGCACGGGCACACCGCCGGGGTGGAGACCACCACCGGCCCGCTCGGCCAGGGCGTGGGCAACGCGGTCGGGATGGCGATGGCCGCCCGCCGCGAGCGCGGGCTGTTCGACCCGGACGCCGCACCCGGTGAGTCGATCTTCGATCACCACATCTGGTGCATCGCCTCGGACGGCGACATGGAGGAGGGCATCAGCCACGAGGCCGCCGCGCTGGCCGGACACCAGAAGCTGGGCAACCTCGTCCTGATCTACGACGACAACGAGATCTCCATCGAGGACGACACCCGGATCGCCAAGAGCGAGGACGTGGCCGCCCGGTACGCCGCGTACGGCTGGCACGTGCAGACCGTCGACTGGCGCCGCGGCGACGCCGACCAGGGCGACTACCACGAGGACGTCGAGTCGCTCTACCGCGCCCTCGCCGCGGCCCGGGCGGAGACCGACCGGCCCTCCTTCATCGCGCTGCGCACCATCATCGCCTGGCCCGCCCCCAACAAGCAGAACACCGGCAAGTCGCACGGTTCGGCGCTGGGCGCCGACGAGGTGGCCGCCACCAAGAAGCTGCTCGGGTTCGACCCGGCACAGACCTTCGCGGTGGACGAGAAGGTGCTGGCGCACGCGCGTGAGGTGGTCGAGCGCGGTCGCGGGGCCCACGCCGAGTGGGACCGCGCGTTCGCGGCCTGGGCCGGGTCGGCCGGCGACCGCAAAGCGCTGTACGACCGGATGCGCACCCGGACCCTGCCGGACGGCTGGACCGACGCGCTGCCGGAGTTCCCCGCCGACGCCAAGGGCCTCGCCACCCGGGCCGCGTCCGGGAAGGTGCTGGAGGCCCTGGCGCCGGTGCTGCCCGAGTTGTGGGGCGGCTCGGCCGACCTGGCGGAGAGCAACAACACCACGATGAAGGGCGAGCGGTCGTTCATCCCGGCCGAGTACGCCACGAAGGAGTTCCCCGGCGACGAGTACGGTCGCACGCTGCACTTCGGCATTCGTGAGCACGCGATGGGCGCGGCCCTCAACGGCATCGTCCTGCACGGCGGCACCCGCCCGTACGGCGGCACGTTCCTGGTGTTCAGCGACTACATGCGACCGTCGGTGCGGCTCGCCGCGCTGATGAAGCTGCCGGTGGTCTACGTCTGGACGCACGACTCGATCGGCCTGGGCGAGGACGGCCCCACCCACCAGCCGATCGAGCACCTGACCGCGCTGCGCGCCATCCCCGGCCTGGACGTGGTCCGCCCGGCCGACGCCAACGAGACCGCCTGGGCCTGGCGGATGGCCCTGGAGCACACCGACCGGCCGACCGCGCTGGCGCTGAGCCGGCAGCCGCTGCCCACGGTGGACCGCTCGACGCTGGCCGCCGCCGAGGGCGTGGCCAAGGGCGGGTACGTGCTGGCCGACGCCACGGGAGGTCAGCCGAGCGTGATCCTCATCGGCACCGGCTCCGAGGTGCAGCTGTGTCTGACCGCCCGGGAGCGGCTGGAGGCCGAGGGCACGCCCACCCGGGTGGTGTCGATGCCCTGCCAGGAGTGGTTCCGGGCGCAGGACGAGGCGTACCGGGAGTCGGTGCTGCCGCGCGGGGTGAAGGCCCGGGTCAGCGTCGAGGCCGGTGTCGCGATGTCCTGGCGTGATCTGGTCGGTGACTGCGGCGAGAGCGTGGCCATCGAGCACTATGGGGCCAGCGCCCCGCACACCGTTCTGTTCGAGCAGTTCGGTTTCACCCCGGACCGGGTCGTGGCGGCGGCGCACGCGTCGCTGGCCCGGGTCGGCACGATCACCGGCAACACCACCGGCAACTGAGGGAGCGAGGTCAGCGATGACGGACAGGTTGGGCGAACTCACCGCCGCGGGCGTGGCGGTCTGGCTTGACGATCTTTCCCGGGTACGCCTGAGTTCCGGCGGACTGGACCGGCTGCGCCGGGAGAAGCACCTGGTCGGGGTGACCACGAACCCGACCATCTTCGCGAAGGCGCTCAGCGACGCCGACGAGTACAACGGTCAGCTGCGCGAGCTGGCCACCCGCGGGGTGTCGGTCGAGGAGGCCGTCCGGATGCTCACCGCGTACGACGTCCGGTGGGCCTGCGACGTGATGCGCCCGGCGTACGACGCCAGCGCCGGCGTCGACGGTCGGGTCTCGCTGGAGGTCGACCCCCGGCTGGCGTACGAGACCGAGAAGACGGTCGCCGAGGCGAAGGCGCTGTGGTGGCTGGTGGACCGGCCGAACCTCTACATCAAGATCCCGGCCACCGAGGCCGGCCTGCCGGCGATCACCGCGGCGCTGGCGGAGGGGATCAGCGTGAACGTGACGCTGATCTTCGGGCTGGACCGCTACTCGGCCGTGATGGAGGCGTTCCTGGCCGGGCTGGAGCAGGCGAAGGCCAACGGGCACGACCTGTCCACGATCGGCTCGGTCGCGTCGTTCTTCGTCTCCCGGGTGGACACCGAGGTGGACAAGCGGCTGGACCGGGTAGCCGACAAGGCCGCCGACACCGAAGGTAAAGAGCGCGCTCTGGGGCTCAAGGGACGCGCCGCCGTGGCGAACGCCCGGCTGGCCTACCAGCGCTACGCCGAGGTGTTCGCCTCGGACCGCTGGCGGGCCCTCGCCGACGCCGGCGCCCACCCGCAGCGCCCGCTGTGGGCCTCCACGTCGACGAAGAATCCCGACTACCGGGACGTCATCTACGTCGAGGAGCTGATCGCACCGGGTACCGTCAACACCATGCCGGAAGCGGTGATCGACTCGTACGCCGACCACGGCGAGACGGGTGGCGACACCGTGACCGGGGCGTACGACGACGCTCAGCGGGTGATCGACGCCCTCGGCGCGGTCGGCATCGACTTCGACGACGTGATCGCCACCCTGGAACGGGAGGGTGTCGAGAAGTTCGAGGCGAGCTGGCAGGAGCTGCTGGACGGCGTCCGCAAGTCGCTGGAGGCGGCGGCGCAGGGACAGAACCAGCCGAACGAGGCGGCCCGGGGCAACGCCGACGCCGCCGAGCGGGCCGGCGGCAACGCGTGACCGACCTGCTCGCGGGTCCGGTGGTGGCCGGCGGCGGGCTGACCGTCCACGGCGCGGCGGCGGCCGGCTCGGCCGCCGCCGTCCGCGCCGATCTGGTCGCGGCCGGGGTGCCACACCGGCTGGCCGAGCACGACCCCACGCTGTGGGGTGCGGGGGCCGAGGACGAGGCCAAGATCCGGCTGGGCTGGCTGGACACGTTCCGGCGCAGCCGGGAGCTGCTCCCCCAGCTCGCGGAGCTCTGCGCCGAGCTGGGCGATCTCGACCACGTGGTGCTGGCCGGCATGGGCGGCTCGTCGCTGGCGCCGGAGGTCATCGCCCGCACCACCGGGCGGCCGCTGACCGTGCTGGACACCACCGACCCGGGTCGGGTACGGGCCGCGCTCGGCGACCGGCTCGACCGGACCGTGGTGGTGGTGGCCAGCAAGTCGGGTTCGACGGTGGAGACCGACAGCCATCGGCGGGCCTACTGGCAGGCGTTCCTCGACGCCGGGCTGACCGAGGCGGAGGCCGGTCGGCACTTCGTGATGGTCACCGATCCCGGCTCGCCGCTGGCCGAGGTCGCCGCCGAGATGGGCGCGGTGGTCATCCCGGCCGACCCGGAGGTCGGTGGCCGCTACTCGGCGCTGACCGCCTTCGGGCTGGTCCCGACGGCGCTGGCCGGGGTGGAGGTGGCCGAGCTGCTGGACCAGGCCGAGGCGCTGGCCGGTTCGCTGGCCGGTGCGGAGGACAACCCGGGCCTGGCCCTGGGCGCGGCGCTGGGTGCGGCCGTCCGGGACGGGCGGGACAAGGTGGCGCTGGTCCCGGACGGCACCGGGATCGACGGACTGGGCGGCTGGGTGGAACAGCTCATCGCCGAGTCGACCGGTAAGAACGGCACCGGCCTGCTGCCGGTGGACATCACCGCGCCGCGTGGTCCGGGTTGCACCGGCCCGGATGTGCTGACCGTGAGTTACGGCGGCGCCCTGCGGGCCGGCGAGGTCCCGGGCGGTGGGGCCCACCTCGACGTGGCCGTCAACGGCCCGCTCGGTGCGCACTTCCTGGCCTGGGAGTACGCGACCGCGGTGGCTGCCGTGTCGCTCGGGGTCAACCCGTTCGACCAGCCGGACGTCGCGGCCGCCAAGGAGAACACCAGCCGGCTGCTGACCTCCGGTCCCCCGACCGAGGTGCCGACGTTCACCGAGGGCGCCATCGAGGTGTACGTGCCGCGCGACCAGGCGACCCCGGGCGACCCGACGGGCGGTTCCAGTGACCTCGCCGGAACGCTGGCGGCGTTCCTGGCGGGGATCGCCGACGGTGGCTACCTCGCCGTGCTCGCCTACCTGGACCGGGTCGCCGACGCCGACGCCGCCCAGTTGCGCCCACTGCTGGCCGCCGCCACCCAGCGGTCGGTCACGTTCGGCTGGGGACCCCGGTATCTGCACTCCTGTGGCCAGTTTCACAAGGGCGGCCCGCCGGTGGGGTCGTACCTCCAGCTCACCGGCGTGGTCAACGCGGACCTGCCGGTCCCGGGCCGGCCGTTCAGCTTCGGGGAGCTGCAGGCCGCCCAAGCCGCCGGGGACCGGGCGGCGCTGGCCGGCCGGGGCCGGCCGATGTTACGTCTACACCTGACCGACCGGGCGGCTGGCGTGGCCCAGCTGCTCGACGCCGTCCGTAATCTGCGGAGTTGAGAATGAGCCACAGGGCGACAGAGCAAGGAGGAGGCGTGAATCCTCTGCGCGACCCGCAGGACCGGCGCCTGCCGCGGATTCCGGAGCCGTGCGCTCTGGTGATCTTCGGGGTGACCGGAGACCTGGCCCGCAAGAAACTGCTGCCCGCCGTGTACGACCTGGCCAACCGCGGGCTGCTCCCGCCCGGTTTCGTCGTGCTCGGCTTCGCCCGCCGCGACTGGGGAGACGGCGACTTCGAGTCGCTGGCCCACGAGTCGGCCCGCAACCATGCCCGGACACCGTGGCGGGAGGAGGTGTGGGCACGGCTCGCCGGCAACATCAAGTTCGTCGGTGGGTCGTTCGACGACGACGCCGCCTTCGACCGGCTCGCCCAGACCCTGGACGAGCTGCGTGACAGCCACGGCATCCACGGCAACGCCGCGTTCTACTTCTCCATCCCCCCGGCCGCCTTCCCGGTGGTGCTCAAGCAGCTCGCCCGGACCGGCATGGCCGACAACGACAAGTGCGGCGGCTGGCGCCGGGTCGTGGTGGAGAAGCCGTTCGGCAAGGACCTGCAGTCCGCCAAGGAGCTGAACGACCTGGTGGACGACGTCTTCACCCGGGAGGACGTGTTCCGCATCGACCACTACCTGGGCAAGGAAACCGTCCAGAACATCATGGCGCTGCGGTTCGCGAACAATCTCTTCGAGCCGCTGTGGAACTCCAAGTACGTCGACTCGGTGCAGATCACCATGGCCGAGGACGTCGGGATCAGCAGCCGTGCCGGGTTCTACGACTCGGCCGGCGCCGCCCGGGACGTGTTGCAGAACCACCTGCTCCAACTGCTCGCCCTGGTCGCCATGGAGGAGCCGACGAGCTTCGACTCCAGCGAGATCCGGGCCGAGAAGCTCAAGGTGCTCAAGGCGATCAAGCTGCCGGCCGACCCGCACTCCGAGACCGTCCGGGGGCAGTACCTGGCCGGTTGGGTGGGCGGCGAGCGGGCCGTCGGGTACCACGAGGAGGAGGGGGTGCCGGCCGACTCCACCACCGAGACGTACGTGGCGGTGAAGCTGGCCATCCAGAACCGGCGCTGGGCCGAGGTGCCGTTCTACATCCGGGCCGGCAAGCGGCTGCCCCGGCGGGTCACCGAGGTCGCCATCATGTTCAAGAAGGCGCCGCACCTGCCGTTCAACCCGGAGGACATGGAGATGCTGGGCAACAACCAGCTGGTCATCCGGGTCCAGCCGGACGAGGGCGTGGTGCTCAAGTTCGGTTCCAAGGTCCCCGGCACCACCATGGAGGTCCGGGACATCGCGATGGACTTCCAGTACGGCGAGGCGTTCACCGAGTCCAGCCCCGAGGCGTACGAGCGGCTGGTGCTGGACGTGCTGATCGGCGACCGGACGCTGTTCCCGGACGCGGCCGAGGTCGAGCAGAGCTGGCAGGTCGTCGACCCGCTGGAGGAGTCGTGGCAGGGCACCAAGCCGGAGCCCTACCGGGCCGGCGAGTGGGGTCCGCGTGCCGCCGACGAGATGCTGGCCCGGGAGGGCCGGGCGTGGCGGCGGGCGTGAACGCGGGCGTGAGCGAGCCGAACGAGCAAACCTGGAGGACCCATTGATCGGCCTGTGGGACACCACCGGCAACGAGGTGGTCAAGGCGCTGGCCGCCGAGCGGCGCAGTGCCGGCGGGGTGGCCAGCGGGATGGCGTTGACCCTGATCGTCGTCGTGGACGAGAAGCGGGTCCGGGAGGCCGAGGCGGCCGCCACGGTCGCCGCCGCCGCGCACCCGTGCCGGCTGCTGGTCGTGGTGCGTTCGGACGTGGACCGGGACCGTAACCGGTTGGACGCCGAGATCGTGGTGGGTGGCCGGCTCGGTCCGTGCGAGGCCGTGGTGATGCGGATGTACGGCCGACTCGCGCTGCACGCCGAGTCGGTGGTCATGCCGTTGCTGGTGCCCGACGTACCGGTGGTGACCTGGTGGCACGGTGAGCCGCCGGAGCGGATCGCCAACGACTATCTGGGGGTGGTGGCGGACCGCCGGATCACCGACGCCGCCCAGGCGAAGGATCCGATCGCCGCGCTGCACCAGCGGGCCGAGGACTACGCGCCGGGCGACAGTGACCTGGCGTGGACCCGGATCACCCCGTGGCGCACGCTGGTGGCCGGCGCCTTCGACACCCGGGCGGCCGAGGTGACCGAGGCGAACCTGGTGGCACCGCCGAGCGACCCGACCGCGGCGCTGATGTCCGGCTGGTTGCAGGCCCGGCTCGGCATCAGGCCCGTCTGGCACCGGACCGACGAGTTTCCCCGGATGCGTTCGGTGCAGCTGCTCTGCGCCAACGGCGACCAGCTGGAGCTGGTCCGGGACGACTCGATCGCCACGTTCCACCGGACCGGCCAGCACGACCGGCAGTTGCCGCTGGTCCGCCGCCCGCTCGGTGACGAGCTCGCCGAGGAGCTGCGCCGGTTGGACGCCGACCAGGTGTACGCCGAGGCGCTGTGCGCGGTGACCGGGATACCGGGTCTGGATCGCCGGCCCCGGCAGCGGGTACACATCTGGAAGGATCCGGCGACCGCCGAGCGGGCCGAGGCGGGGATCAGCGCACACCCGGGTCCGAGCAGCGAGCCGGCCCCATGACCGAAACCAGTGTGGTGGTCCACGCCGACCAGGACGTGCTGGCCCAGGCGGTGGCGGCGCGGCTCATCGTGGCCCTCATCGACGCCCAGGCGGACCGGGGTGAGGCCGGTGTCGTGCTGACCGGCGGCCGGATCGCCTCGGCGGTGTACCGGGCGATCCGGGAGCTGCCGGCGCGGGACGCCGTCGACTGGCACCGGGTGGACGTGTGGTGGGGCGACGAGCGGTTCGTACCGGCCGACTCCCCCGACCGTAATGACGTGGCGGCCCGCGCCGCCCTGCTGGACGCGCTGCCGCTGGACCCGGCCCGGATCCATCCGATGCCGGCCGCGGACGGACCGGCCGGTGACGATCCGGAGGCGGCCGCCGCCGCGTACGCCGCGGAACTGGCCGCCGCGGCCCGACCCGGCACGGCCGCCCTGCCCCACTTCGACGTGCTGCTGCTCGGCGTGGGCGAGGACGGGCACGTGGCCTCGGTCTTCCCCGAGCATCCCGTGGCATACGAGACCCGGCCGGTCAGCGCGGTACGGGGCAGCCCCAAACCGCCGCCGGTGCGGATCAGCCTCACCCTGCCGGCGATCAACACCGCCGACGAGGTCTGGCTGATCGCCGCCGGCTCGGACAAGGCCCGGTCGGTCGGCATGGCGCTGTCCGGGGCCGGGCCGGTGCAGTTGCCGGCCGCCGGGGTCCAGGGTCTGAGCCGTACCCGGTGGTTGCTGGATCGTTCGGCCGCGGCCGAGGTGAAGCCCCGGTTCCGCAGCCTGCGATGAACCTCGACCGGCCGGGTGGGGTCCCCACCCGGCCGGTCTCAGCGGGTGGGCAGGGATTCCGGCTGGCGATCGTCTGTGGCGTCGTCGGGGCGCGGCCCCAGGATCCCGTCGAGGCGACGGTGCAGGGCCACGATCTCCGCGCGTAGCGCCCGGATGTCCTCGGCGGTCGCCGGGGCGGGCTGGTCGCGGTCGGCAACCTTCGCCACGATCCAGGTGGCCAGGGACCCGGTTACGAAACCGATCAGGCCGATGCCGCCGATCATCAGCCCCAACGCGACGAACCGGCCCTCGGTGGTCACCGGGTAGTGGTCGCCGTAGCCGACCGTGGTGATGGTCACCACAGCCCACCACAGCGCCTCCGGATAGTCGGTGATGTTCGCCCCGGTCGCGCCGCGCTCGGCGTCCAGCACCGCCAGCGCCGCCACGACGACCAACAACACGGTGGTGGCGGTCACATAGGCGGCCAACCGGCCCCGGACCCAACTCTCGGTACGCCGGGTGAGGGTGAGCACCACCGTGACCAGCCGGACCGCCCGCAACGGGCGGAGGAACGGCAGGAGCAGCACCGCCAGGTCGAACAGGTTGCCCCGCAGGAAGCGCCGCCGGTCGGTGGCCAGGCCCAGCCGGGTCAGGAAGTCGAGCCAGAACAGCAGCCAGATGACGATGGTGGCGATCTCGCACGATCCGGCCCAGCCTGGGCCAAGATCCGGCCGCAGGATGGGGATCGCGTAGGCGGCGAGGAAGACCAGCGACAGCACGGTCAACGGCAGCCCGCTCAGCCGGCCCCAACGCTCGACAAGCTCATGACGGTCGACTCCGTCGGGGCGGTCGGCTCGGTCGGAACGGTCGTCCGTGGTCCGCATGATCCGTCACCGCCACCTGTGTCCGCGCTCGTCCCGGTCACGTCCCCGCTGGCACTGTACGTGCTCGGGATGTCGGATCGGGAACGGAGCCGGCCCGGGAACGCCGAACCGCGCGCGACCCGTGGGGTCACGCGCGGTTCGGGCGCTACGCCAGCGTCGGCGGAGCCGGTCAGGACGCTCCGGCGCCGGCCGCCATCTGGAGCTTCAGCCAGAGGCCCAGCCCGACGATGCAGGCGAGCCAGACGATCCCCACCAGAATGGTGTACCGGTCGAGGTTCTTCTCGGCGATCGACGAACCGGCCAGGCTGGAGCTGACGCCGCCGCCGAACATGCTCGACAGGCCACCGCCCTTGCCCCGGTGCAGCAGGATGAACATCGTCAGCAGCACACTGGTGATCAGCAACAGCACAACCATCGTGTACGCGAACCAGATCGGCATGGTTCCGCCTCAGTCCTCTCATTCCGATCCTCGCCCGGGCATCGACCACGTAGCGGCACCGACCAGCGGGCGGGCCCGTCAAGGATAGCGACCCTCAGCGGGCGATGTGCTCCGGGAACCGGCAGATGTTCACGAATTCCTCGGCGTCGATGCTCGCACCGCCCACCAAGCCCCCGTCCACGTCCGGCTGGGCCATGATCGCGGCCACATTGTTCGCCTTGACCGAGCCGCCGTACAGCACCCGTACCCGGTCCGCGGTGGCCTGGTCGAACAGCTCGGCGATCCGCGCGCGGACCGCCCCGCAGACCTCCTGCGCGTCCTCCGGCGTCGCGGTCTTGCCGGTGCCGATCGCCCACACCGGCTCGTAGGCCACGACCACCTGGGTCACCTGCTCGGCGGTGAGGCCGTTCAACGCCGCCTCGAGCTGGCCGCAGCAGTGCGGGATGTGCCGCAGCTCCTCGCGGATCTCCAGACCCTCCCCAACGCAGAGGATCGGGGTGAGGCCGTTCGCCAGTGCCGCCGCCACCTTGGCGTTGACCAGGGCGTCGTCCTCGTTGTGGTAGGTGCGTCGCTCCGAGTGCCCGACCACGACGTACGAGCAGCCCAGCTTGGCCAGCATCGCCCCCGAGATGTCCCCGGTGTACGCCCCGGACTGGTACGGCGAGAGATCCTGGCCGCCGTACCCGAGCTGGAGCTTGTCGCCCTCGATCGCCGTCTGCACGGTACGCAGATCGGTGAACGGGGGCAGGACCACCGTCTCGACGGCGGTGAGCTGCTGCTCGGTGAGGCTGGCCGCCAGCTTCTGCACCAGCAGGTTGGCCTCGAAATGGTTCAGGTTCATCTTCCAGTTTCCGGCCATCAACGGCCGGCGTGGCTCCGCCATCACTGCTCCAGGGCTTCGACGCCGGGGAGGGGCTTGCCCTCCAGGTACTCCAGCGAGGCGCCGCCACCGGTGGAGATGTGGTCGAACGCCGAATCGTCCAGGCCCAGCGCGCGCACGGCGGCCGCGGAGTCCCCGCCGCCGACCACGGTGAAGCCCTTGATCCCGGCGATGGCCTCGGCCACCCCGCGGGTCCCGGCCGCGAAGGCCGGCATCTCGAACACGCCCATCGGGCCGTTCCAGAACACCGTACGGGCCTGTTCGATCTCGGCCGCGAAGGCCGCCACGGTACGCGGGCCGACGTCCAGACCGACCCGGTCGTGCGGGATCGCCTCGGCCGACACGGTGTCATGCGTGGCGTCCGGCGCGAACGCGGCGGCAGCCACCACGTCCAGCGGCAGCAGGATCTTGCCCTGCGCCCGCTCCAGCAGCTCCCGACAGGTGTCCAGCATCTCCTCCTGGAGCAGCGAGGTACCCACCTGGTGGCCCTGGGCCTTCAGGAAGGTGAAGCACATCCCGCCGCCGATGAGCAGCCGGTCGACCTTCGGCAACAGCGCCTCGATCACCGCCAGCTTGTCGGACACCTTGGACCCGCCCAGCACCACCACGTACGGCCGTTCGGGGTCACCGGTGAGCCGGGACAGCACCTCCACCTCGCGCAGCACCAGCCGGCCGGCGAAGTGCGGCAGCCGGGCCGGTACGTCGTACACGCTGGCGTGCTTGCGGTGCACGGCGCCGAAGGCGTCGTCGACGTACGCCTCGCCGAACGCGGCGAGCTGGTCCGCGAAGGCACCCCGCTCGCCGGCGTCCTTGCTGGTCTCGCCCGGGTTGAACCGCAGGTTCTCCAGCAGCACCACCTCACCGCCGGCCACCGTGGACACGGCCGCCTGGGCGGACTCACCCACGGTGTCCTCGGCGAACGTCACCGGCGAGCCGAGCAGCTCACCGAGTCGCCGGGCCACCGGGGCGAGGCTGAACTGCGGGTCGGGCGAGCCCTTGGGCCGGCCCAGGTGTGAGCAGACCACGATGGCGGCACCGGCGTCCCGCAGCGCGGTCAGGGTGGGCAGCACCGCCCGGATCCGGCCGTCATCACTGATGGCGCCCGACTGCTTGTCGAGCGGGACGTTCAGGTCGGCGCGCACCAGCACACGCCGACCTGAGACCCCCTCGGCGAGCAGGTCGTCGAGGTTCTTGATCGTCACAGCGAGGAACCCACCAGCTTGACCAGGTCGACCAGACGGTTGGAGTAGCCCCACTCGTTGTCGTACCAGCCGACGACCTTGACCTGGTTGCCGATGACCTTGGTCAGCGGCGCGTCGTAGATGCAGGACGCCGGGTCGGTCACGATGTCGGACGAGACGATCGGCTCGTCCGAGTAGGTGAGGATGCCCTTCAGCGGGCCGTCCGCGGCGGCCCGGTAGGCCGCGTTGATCTCCTCGATCGAGGCGCTCCGGGCCAGGTCGACCGTCAGGTCGGTGGCCGAGCCGGTCGGCACCGGCACCCGCAGCGCGTAGCCGTCCAGCTTGCCCTTCAGCTCCGGCAGCACCAGGCCGATCGCCTTGGCCGCGCCGGTGGAGGTCGGCACGACGTTCAGCGCGGCGGCACGGGCCCGGCGGAGGTCCTTGTGCGGGCCGTCCTGGAGGTTCTGGTCCTGCGTGTAGGCGTGGATCGTGGTCATCAGACCACGCTCGATGCCGAACGTGTCGTGCAGCACCTTGGCCAGCGGAGCCAGGCAGTTGGTGGTGCAGGAGGCGTTCGAGATGATGGCGTGCTTGGCCGGGTCGTAGCTGTCCTGGTTAACACCCATCACCAGCGTGACGTCGTCGTTCTTCGCAGGCGCCGAGATGATGACCTTCTTGGCCCCGGCGTCCAGGTGCGCCTTGGCCTTCTCGCCGTCGGTGAAGAACCCGGTGGACTCGATCACGACGTCGGCGCCCAGGTCACCCCAGGGCAGCTTGCCCGGGTCGCGCTCCGAGAGCACCTTGACGTGCTGGCCGCCCACGGTGATCTCGTCGGCGGTCGCCTTGACCTCCTCGGAGAGGCGGCCGAGGATGCTGTCGTACTTGAGCAGGTGCGCCAGCGTTGCGTTGTCGGTCAGGTCGTTCGCGCCGACGATCTGAATGTCGGCGCCCGAGGCCAACGCGGCCCGGAAGAAGTTGCGGCCGATCCGGCCGAAGCCGTTGATGCCAACCCGGATGGTCACAGGTCCCATCTCCTCGCAATCTGGTCCGCCAGCGTCGACCCTCGCCGGTCGCGGCACACCGCCGCCCGGTGGGACCCGTCGCTGCTGGTCATCTCAGCCGCCTCGCCGCGGTCGGAGTGACCGGACCGCCCGAGGCGGTACGTATGGCGAGGAAGCCCACGTGTCGGCCTCGTCGCCGTACGCTGCGACCATATCGGAGCACAGGCCGACGCGTTGCGGTGGGGCACAATCCGTACCCGTCGGCGTTTTGTGGGACCGGGGCCCGTCGGGCTCAGACCACCAGCATGTCGGGGGTGACCGCCGCCTCGGTGTCCGGGATGCCGAGGTCCCGGGCCCGCTTGTCGGCCAGCGCCAGCAGCCGGCGGATCCGCCCGGCGATCGCGTCCTTGGTCAGCGGCGGGTCGGCGAGCGCACCCAACTCCTCCAGGGAGGCCTGCCGGTGCTCCAGCCGGAGCTGACCGGCCGAGGTGAGGTGGTTCGGCGCGTCGTCCGCCAGGATCTCCAGCGCCCGGGTCACCCGGGCCGCGGCGGCCACCGCGGCTCGGGCCGAGCGCCGCAGGTTCGCGTCGTCGAAGTTGGCCAGCCGGTTCGCGGTGGCCCGCACCTCCCGGCGTACCCGCCGCTCCTCCCAGGCCAGCACGCTGGCGTGCGCGCCGATCCGGGTGAGCAGCGCGGCGATCGCGTCACCGTCCTTGACCACCACCCGGTCCACCCCGCGCACCTCGCGGGCCTTGGCCGAGATGCCGATCCGCCGGGCGGCGCCGACCAGGGCCAGCGCCGACTCCGGCCCCGGACACGTGATCTCCAGTGCGCTGGACCGGCCCGGCTCGGTGAGCGAGCCGTGCGCCATGAACGCACCCCGCCAGGCCGCCACCGCGCAGCACACGCCGGCGGCCACCACGTGCGGGGGAAGGCCACGCACCGGCCGTCCCCGTACGTCGAGCAGGCCCGTCTGCCGGGCCAGCGCCTCGCCGTCCTTCACCACCCGGACGATGTAGTGGCTGCCCTTGCGCAGTCCGCCGGAGGCGAGCACATGGATCTCGCTGGAATAGCCGTACACCTCGGCGATCTCCCGACGCAGCCGTCGGGCCACCGCACCGGTGTCCAGTTCCGCCTCGACGACCACCCGACCGGAGACAATGTGCAGCCCGCCGGCGAACCGCAGCAGGGCCGCCATCTCTGCCCGTCGGCAGCAGGGCTTGGGCACGTCGACCCGGCTCAGCTCGTCCTTGACCGCCGCCGTCATCGCCATTCGTCACCTCGTGTACCGGTTCCGGCATCATGCCGGTGATTCGTACGTGCTTAACGATCGGCGCCCAGGAGAGGCACCAGCGCGGCTCCCAGCGCGGACGGATCATGTCGGGGGCTGCCGTCCGGGACGGCGACCGGCGCGAGCACGAGCCGGGCGCCCAGTGATTCTGCCGCACGATCGACCGGTTCGGGATCGCCGACCGCCTTGGCATCGGCGAGAACCAGGTCGACCCTCAGGGCCGGCAGGTACCACCGGAGCGCCGCGAGGTGATCGGCGAGCGACAATCCGAGGGTCTCCTTCTCCGCCGCCAGGTTGAGCGTCACCAGCCTTCTGGCCGGGCTGGCGACGATCGCTGCGGCCAACTCGGGCACCAACAGGTGCGGAATGACACTCGTGTACCAGCTGCCCGGTCCGAAGATCAACCAGTCAGCTCCGGTCACCGCCGCGAGGGCCTGCGGACAAGCCGGCGGGGCGACCGGTGAAAGGCTCAACGACTCGACTCGTCCTCGGGTTACGGCCACCGAATGCTGACCGTGGACCATGACGCGCCGTTCCGGAGCCGCCGGGTCGACGCCCCGCACCACGGCCTCGATCCCCAACGGCTCGCAGGACATCGGCAGCACCCGGCCGACGGCGCCGAGCATGGTCCCGGCGTGCTCCAGCGCCGCCACCGGGTCACCGAGCAGCTCCATCAGGCCACACAGCACCAGGTTGCCCACCGCGTGCCCGGCCAGCGGATCGGCGGCGGCGGTGGACCCGGCGGTGGACCCGGTCCGGGAGCGGCCAGTGCCGCCCCTGGCAGTGCCGGCCCCCGCGACGCCGGCCGCGAAGCGATGCTGGAACAGTTCCGCGCTGCGCCGGGTCACCGGCTCGTCGCCGGCCAACGCGGCAAGCGCCTGGCGCAGGTCGCCCGGGGGCAGCGCGCCACGCTCGGCCCGCAGCCGCCCACTGGACCCGCCGTCGTCGGCCACCGTCACCACCGCGGTGATGTCCAGGTCCAGCTCCGGAATGCCACGCCGGAGCGCCCGCAACGAGGCGGCCAGTCCGTGCCCGCCGCCGAACGCCACGACCCGCAGCGGCCGGCCACCGGCGCCCGGCTCCCCGGCCACCCGGCCGGGTACGGGGGCCGCCCCGGACCACCCGGTCGCGTCCGCCGCCGTTCCCGGCGTCGGGTCCCGGGGCGCCGTCACTCGCGCCCCAGGTCGCGGTGGTGGGCGTGGGCGGCCAGCCGTGTCCCGCGCAACTGGCCGGCCAGCTCCTCCGCGATGGCGACGCTACGGTGCTTGCCACCGGTGCAACCGACCGCCACCGTGAGGTAACGCTTGCCCTCCCGCTCGAAGCCGGCGGCGGTGGCGACGATCAACTGGGCGTAGGTCTCCACGAAGCTGGCCGCACCGGGCTGGTCCAGCACGTAACGGCTGACGTCCTCGTCCCGCCCGGTGTGCTCGCGCAACTCGGCCACCCAGTACGGATTGGGCAGGAAACGGGCATCCATCACGAAGTCGGCGTCCGGCGGCAGGCCGTACTTGAAGCCGAAGGACAGCACCGTCACCCGCAACCGCCGGGCGTCCTCCCCGCCGAACAACTCCTCCACCCGGCGACGCAACTGGTTGACGTTCAGGTGACTGGTGTCGATGATCACGTCGGCCTGCTCGCGCGCCTCCCGGATCAGGCCACGCTCCACGGCGATGCCGTCGGCCAACCGGCCGTCACCCTGCAACGGATGCGAACGCCGGACGCTCTCGAAGCGCCGGATCAACACCTCGTCGTCGGCGTCCACGAACACCACCCGGGGTTGGAAGCCGCGCTCCTTGAGCGCCCGGATCGCCTCGGCCAGGTCCGTCGAGAAGGCCCGACTGCGCACGTCGAGGACCATGGCCGTACGCCGGGCCGCGCCACCGGCCGCGAAGGCCAACTCGGCCATGTCCAGCATGAGCGCCTGCGGCAGGTTGTCCACAACGTAGAAACCGACGTTCTCCAGGGCCCGAGCGACGGTGCTGCGACCACCGCCCGAGACGCCCGTGACCACCACCAGGGTGGTGTCGGACCGTTCCGGCTCCGCGAGTGTGCTCTCCCCATGCGGCCCATGTGCCGTACGCGCCTCGTTCACTGCCCCGCCCCCCAGCCGGCCCCGCCCCCGATCGCGGTCAACCCCCGATCGCGGTCAAGCTGCGACTGTATCGCGCCGACGCCGTACCTCCGAGGTGTGGGCCGGTCGCTCCTGGCCCCCTCCCGGTCGAACCGGGGTCAGGACGGCGTGGCGTCCTGACCGAGCGCGGCCAGGATCGCCTCGGCGGTCTGCCGACCGATCCCGGGCACCTCGGTGATCTCGGTGACGCTGGCCTCCGCCAGCCGCCTCACCGACCCGAAGTGCCGCAGCAGCGCCTTGCGGCGCACCTCACCGAGCCCGGGAATCTCGTCGAGGCCGGACTTCATCATCCGCTTCGACCGCCGCTGCCGGTGGTACGTGATGGCGAACCGGTGCGCCTCGTCCCGGACCCGCTGCATCAGATAGAGCGCCTCGGAGCCGCGCGGCAGGATCACCGGGAAGTCGTCGCCGGGCAGCCACACCTCCTCCATCCGCTTGGCCAGGCCGCACAGCGCGATGTCGTCGATGCCGAGGTCGGCCAGCACCGCCGACGCCGCCGCCACCTGCGGCTGGCCGCCGTCCACCACCACCAGCTGCGGGGGGTACGCGAACCTGCGCGGCCGACCGGTGGTCGGATCGATGCCCGGCCGGTCCGGGTCGGTCGTGGTCTCGTCACCGATCTCGCCGGTCTCGGCGCGGCTGTCCAGGTACCGGGCGAACCGCCGGCGCAGCACCTCGGACAGCGCCGAGAGGTCGTCGGTGGCGCCCCGGACGGCGAACCGGCGGTACTCACCCTTGCGGGCCAGCCCGTCCTCGAAGACCACCATGCTGGCCACCACGTCGGTGCCCTGGATCTGCGAGACGTCGTAACACTCGATGCGCAGTGGCGAGGTCCGCATCCCCAACGCCTCGGCCAGCTCGTCGAGGGCCTGGCTGCGGGTGGTCAGGTCGCCGGAGCGGCGCAGCTTGTGCCGGGTCAGCGCCTCACCCGCGTTGCGCCCGACGGTCTCCAGCAGGGTGCGCTTGTCGCCCCGCTGCGGCACCCGCAGGGTCACCCGGCTGCCCCGCTTGTCCGACAGCCAGTCGGCCAGCGCGTCGGCGTCGGCCGGCAACGCCGGCACCAGCAGCTCCCGCGGCACGTCCGCCTCGCCGTGCTCGGCACCGTAGACCTGGGTGCAGAAGTGGTGGACCAGATCGCCGGTGGACAGGTCCTCGACCTTCTCCACCACCCAGCCGCGCTGGCCGCGTACCCGCCCGTCCCGGACGTGGAAGACCTGCACGGCCGCCTCCAGCGGATCCTCGGCGAAGGCCACCACGTCGGCGTCGGTGCCGTCGCCGAGCACCACCGCCTGCTTCTCGGTGGCCCGGCGCAGCGCCGCCAGGTCGTCGCGCAGCCGCGCGGCCAGCTCGAACTCCAGCGCCTCGCTGGCCTCGGTCATCTGCCGTTCCAGCTTGCGGGCCATCGTGTCGGTGCGCCCGGCCATGAAGTCGCAGAAGTTGTCCACGATCTGCCGGTGCTCGGTCGCCGACACCCGGTCCACGCACGGCGCCGAGCACTTGCCGATGTCGCCGAGCAGGCACGGCCGGCCGACCTGGCCGGCCCGCTTGAACACCCCGGCCGAGCAGGTCCGCGCCGGGAAGACCCGCAGCAGCAGGTCCAGCGTCTCGCGGATCGCCCAGGCGTGGGAGTACGGCCCGAAGTACCGCACCCCCTTACGTTTGGCCCCCCGCATCACCTGCAGGCGTGGGTACTCCTCGTCGAGGGTGACCGCCAGGTAGGGATAGGACTTGTCATCCCGGTAGCGGACATTGAACCGGGGATCGTACTGCTTGATCCAGGTGAACTCCTGCTGCAGCGCCTCGACCTCGGTGCCCACCGTGATCCAGTCCACCGAGGTCGCGGTGGTGACCATCTGGCGGGTGCGCTGGTGCAGACTCCACGGGTCGGCGAAGTAGGAGTTGAGCCGGCTGCGCAGGTTCTTGGCCTTGCCGACGTAGATCACCCGGCCGGTGGCGTCCCGGAAGCGGTAGACGCCCGGTGACTCCGGAATGGTGCCGGGGGCGGGGCGGTACGTCGACGGATCTGCCACCCCACCAGGGTAGTCCGACCCCCTGTCACAATTTCCGACCCCGCGTCCGCCTCGTCCGCGGGCGGGCGAGGGCCACGTTGTCACATGAGGGTCATCCGGATGGGGTCATCCGGATGGGCGCCTCCGGCACCACGGTCGCCTCAGGCGAGGGTCACGTTGTCGCCCTGCACGGTGACCTCGCGGGGCTCCAGCGGCCGGGACGCCGGGCCGCCCTGCACCGACCCGTCGGCGGCGGAGAACCGGCTGTTGTGACAGGTGCAGATGATCGTGCCGCCCTCCACCCTGGACACCGGGCAGCCCTGATGGGTGCAGATGGCGCTGAACGCCTTGAACTGCCCGGCCGTCGGCTGGGCCACCACCACACCCTCGGCGGTGAAGATCCTGGCGCTGCCGACCGGGATCTCCGAGGTCTTGGCCAGGGTCGTACCGCTGGTGGCACTGGCGGAGCCACCACTCGGCGACGGCCCCCCGGCGTCCTTGTCGGCGCCACCATCGTCGTCCGAGCCGCACCCGGCCAGCAGGACGGCCGCACCGGCCGCACCGGCGCCGGCCAGCAGAGCCCGGCGGGTACGCGGGTCCGGTCCGATCATCGCCTGGTCGTCGTTCATGCTCGGCCCTTCTCTCGAAGTCCGGCGCGGCGGACAGTGGCCGCGCCTGGTACTAGACACGGCTTATCACGCGGACGGGTTCAGCCACGTCTCGGTTCCCGATCGGGCCGTTGACGTGGCGGTGGTGGTAGCCCTCCGGACCGCCGTTCCGCGGCCTGGGGCGTCGGTGGGACCCGGGTCCGTACCCGGGCCGTCGGCTCAGACCGTCGAGGTGGTCCGCCGCGGGCGGGCGGTCCGGGCCCGGCCGGCGGCGGCCTTGGTCGCCGTGCCCCCGTTGGCCTTGGCCGCCCGGCTGGTGGCGGCCGGCGCGCCGGTCGCCGTGCCGGTCAGACCCAGCACGTGCCGCAGGTATTGCCCGGTGTGGCTGTCCGCGACCTCGGCCAGTTCCTCCGGCGTGCCGGTCGCGATCACGGTGCCGCCCCGGTGACCGCCCTCGGGACCCATGTCGATCAACCAGTCCGCCGTCTTGATCACGTCGAGATTGTGCTCGATCGTGATCACGGTGTTGCCCTTGTCCACCAGCCCCTGCAACACCGTGAGCAGCTTGCGGATGTCCTCGAAGTGCAGACCCGTGGTGGGCTCGTCCAGCACGTACACCGTCCGGCCGGTGGACCGCTTCTGCAACTCGGAGGCCAGCTTGACCCGCTGCGCCTCGCCGCCGGACAGGGTCGGCGCCGGCTGGCCCAGCCGGACGTACCCCAGGCCGACGTCGACAAGCGTCCTGAGGTGCCGGTGGATCGCCGGGATGGCCTCGAAGAACCCGGCGGCCTCCTCGATCGGCATCTCCAGTACGTCCGAGACGGTCTTGCCCTTGTAGTGCACCTCCAGGGTCTCCCGGTTGTACCGGGCGCCCTTGCACACCTCGCACGGGACGTACACGTCGGGCAGGAAGTTCATCTCGATCTTGATCGTGCCGTCGCCGCTGCACGCCTCGCACCGGCCGCCCTTGACGTTGAACGAGAACCGGCCCGGACCGTACCCCCGGACCTTGGCCTCGGTGGTCTCGGCGAACAGCTTCCGGACGTGGTCCCACACCCCGGTGTAGGTGGCCGGGTTGGACCGCGGGGTACGGCCGATGGGTGACTGGTCGACGCCGACCACCTTGTCCACCAGATCGAGCCCGCTGACCCGGGTGTGCCGGCCCGGCACCAGCCGGGCGCCGTTGATCTGGTTGGCCAGCACGGCGTGCAGGATGTCGTTCACCAGGGTCGACTTGCCCGAGCCGCTGACCCCGGTCACCGCGATCAACTGGCCCAGCGGGAAGCTCACGGTGATGTTCCGCAGGTTGTGCTCCCGCGCGCCGTGCACCACGATCTCCCGCTCCGGCGTCTGTGGCCGGCGCTGCTTGGGCGTCGGGATGGACCGCCGACCGGCCAGGTACGCGCCGGTCAACGACTCGTCGTTGGCCAGCAGGTCCGACACCGAGCCGCTGTGGACGATCTTGCCGCCGTGCTCACCGGCACCCGGCCCGATGTCGACGACCCAGTCGGCGGTGCGGATCGTGTCCTCGTCGTGCTCCACCACGATCAGCGTGTTGCCCAGCCCCCTGAGCCGGACCAGCGTCTCGATCAACCGGTGGTTGTCCCGCTGGTGCAGGCCGATGGAGGGCTCGTCCAGCACGTACAGCACGCCGACCAGCCCCGAGCCGATCTGGGTGGCCAGCCGGATCCGCTGCGCCTCGCCCCCCGACAGCGTGCCGGCCGGCCGATCCAGCGACAGGTAGTCCAGGCCGACGTCCACCAGGAACCGCAGCCGGGCGTTGATCTCCTTGAGCACCCGCTCGGCGATCAGCTTCTGCCGGTCGGTCAGCGTCATCGCGGCCAGCAACTCGGCGCACTCGCCGACCGACAGCGCACACACCTCGGCGATGCTGCGACCGGACAGCGTCACCGCCAGCACCTCGGGCTTGAGCCGGGCGCCGCCGCAGGACGCGCACGGCACGTCCCGCATGTATCCCTCGTACTTGTCCCGGGACCAGTCCGACTCGGTGTCGGAGTGCCGCCGCTCGATCCACTGCACCACACCCTCGAAGCCGGTGTAGTAGGACCGCTCGCGACCGTACTTGTTGCGGTAACGCACGTGTACCTGGTCACCGGAGCCGTGCAGGATCGTCTTCTGCGCCCGGGACGGCAGCTTGCGCCAGGGCGTGTCGAGGTTGAAGTGCTCGGCCTCACCCAGCGCCTCCAGCAGGCGCAGGAAGTACTCCAGAGTGTGGCCGCCGGACCACGGCTGGACCGCGCCCTCCCGGAGGGTGCGCTCCGGGTCCGGCACCACCAGCTCGGGGTCGACCTCCTTCTTCGTGCCCAGACCGGTGCACTCCGGGCAGGCGCCGTACGGCGCGTTGAACGAGAAGACCCGGGGCTCCAGGTCCTCGATCGCCAACGGATGGTCGTTCGGGCAGGCCAGGTGCTCGGAGTAGCGCCGCTCCCGGTTGGGGTCGTCCTCGGCCAGGTCGACGAAGTCGAGCAGCACCAGGCCACCGGAGAGCGCCAGCGCGGACTCCACCGAGTCGGTGAGCCGCTGCTTCGCGCTGGCCTTGACCGTGAGCCGGTCCACCACCACCTCGATGGTGTGCTTCTCCTGCTTCTTCAGCTTGGTGGGCTGCTCCCCGATGAACTCGGTCAGCGGATGGACCACCCCGTCCACCCGGGCCCGCGCGTACCCCTTGGCCTGCAACTCGCCGAAGAGGTCGACGTACTCACCCTTGCGACCCCGGACCACCGGCGCCAGCACCATGAACTTGGTGCCCTCAGGCATCGCGAGCACCCGGTCGACGATCTGCTGCGGGCTCTGCTTGGAGATCCGCTCACCGCAGACCGGGCAGTGCGGCTCACCGACCCGGGCGAACAGCAGCCGGAGATAGTCGTAGACCTCGGTGATCGTGCCGACCGTCGAGCGCGGGTTGCGCGAGGTCGACTTCTGGTCGATCGAAACGGCGGGGCTGAGGCCCTCGATGAAGTCGACGTCCGGCTTGTCCATCTGGCCGAGGAACTGCCGCGCGTACGACGACAGCGACTCGACGTACCGCCGCTGGCCCTCGGCGAAGATCGTGTCGAAGGCCAGGCTCGACTTGCCGGACCCGGACAGCCCGGTGAACACGATCAGTGCGTCCCGGGGCAGGTCGAGGCTCACGTCGCGAAGGTTGTGCTCGCGCGCGCCACGGATGATCAGTCGGTCGACCACGGTCAGGCTGCTCCCGGGAGAAGAAAGTGTGGGTCTGTCCGGTATTGCCAGCGCCGCAAAGACGCCTCGGCAACTCTAGCCCTGGGGTATGACACTTTCCCCGACCCACACATTCCCCCACCCCACCTCCCCCCGCCTCCCCCCTCCTCCCCTCCCGCCCCGTCCCCGCCGCCCCCTCCCGTCCCCGTCCCCGTTGATCATGAAGTTAGCGGTGCGACACGCCGAGCGACGGCACCGCTAACTTCATGATCAACCCGGCGGGGGGGCGAGGGCGGGCGGGGCGAGGGGGGAGGGGGAGGGGGAGGGGTGGGTCAGGGGCGGGCGGGGCGGCGGGTGCGGTGTTGGCGGCGCCAGGCGTTGCGTTGGGTGGCCAGCCGGGCGTCCCGGCGGTCCGTTTCCACCGTCACCTCGCGCTGCAACCGCTGCCAGCTCTCCCACCGGCGCGGCGGCAGGTCACCGGCGTCCAACGCGGCCCGTACCGCGCACCCGGGCTCCGCGGCGTGCCGGCAGTCGCCGAACCGGCACGCCGCGACCAGCTCGGCGATCTCGGCGAAGGTCCGGTCCAGTCCGTCGGCCGCGGCCTGGAGGCCGACGGCCCGGATGCCGGGGGTGTCCAGGATCGCGCCACCGCCGGGGACCGGGATCAACGCCCGGTACGTGGTGGTGTGCCGGCCCTTCCCGTCGACCCGACGGATCGCCTGGGTGGCCATCGCCGTGCTGCCGACCAGCCCGTTGACCACGGAGGACTTACCGGCGCCGGACGGACCGAGCAGGCCGAGCGTGCGGCCGGGCCGCACGTACGGGCGCAGCGCGTCCAGCCCACCGGGCCGGTGTGCGCTGACCGGCAGCACGGGCAGCTTCGGCGCGACCTCGGCGACCTGCTCCGCCACCAGATCCGGGTCGGCCGCCAGGTCGCACTTGGTGAGCACCACCAGCGGTTGCGCACCGGACTCCCAGGCCAGCGCCAGCAGCCGCTCGATCCGGCCGATGTCCGGCTCCGGATGCACCGGCTCCACCACGGCCACGGTGTCGAGGTTGGCCGCCAGCACCTGACCGGTGGAGTCCTTACCGGCGGTCCGGCGGATCACCACCGTGCGGCGGGGGAGCACCTTCTCCGCGGTGATCCGGTCGTCGGGCCAGGTGCGGACCAGCACCCAGTCACCGGCGCAGGGCAGTTCGGCGGGATCGTGCGCGGCGGCGGTGAGCACCGCGCCGGCCAGGCTGGCCCGGACGGGCCCGTCGGCGCACAGCACCGTGACCACGCCACGGTCGGCCCGGACGACCCGGCCCGGGCGCAGGGCCGGACCGTACCGGGCGGCTTGTTCGGCGAGCGCCGGGCTCCAGCCCAGCGCGGACAGGTCGAGGTTCATGTCAGTCCTCAGCGATCGGGAAACGGGGTCCTCAGCGCGTACGACGACCGGCACATCCCCACCTCCCTCCGCGACCCGGGTGACGCGTCGGCACCGACGGTAGGCCCGAGCCAGGATTGCCGAAAGGGAATTCCGGTGCGGCCGGGTGGACCGGACCGGCTAGGGTCTCCAGGCGTGACCGTTGATCCGCTGGTTCTCCTCCCCGCGGTGGAGCAGGCCACCGAACGCCTGCTCCGGACCGCCGACAGCCTGGACCTGGCCGCGGTACGCGGTCCCTCGCTGCTGCCCGGTTGGTCTCGGGGGCACGTGCTGACCCACCTGGCCCGCAGCGCCGACGCGCACGTCAACATGCTGACCTCCGCCCGTACCGGTGAACATGTGCCGGCGTACCGCGATGACGAGGCCCGGGCGGCGGACATCGACGCCGGCGCGGACCGCTCCCCCGCGGACCTGGCGGCCGACCTGCGGGCCACGGCGGCCCGGTTCGCCGAGGCGTGCGAGGCGATGCCGCCGCAGGCCTGGTCCGCCGAGGTCGCCGGGCGGCGCGGTCCGCAACCGGCCGCGTCGCTGGCCTGGAGCCGACTGCGCGAGATCGAGGTCCACCACGTGGATCTCGACGCCGGGTACGTACCGGCCGACTGGTCCCCGGCGTTCGCGCACCGGCTGCTGCACGAGGTGCTCAGCGGACTGCACCACCGGCCGGGCGGACCGGCGCTGGTGTTGCGGCCCATCTCCGGGGCGCAGCCGGGTTCCGGTACCGACGAGCACCGGTCCGACCCGTCCGGCGACGGACCCGAGCTCACGGTGGGCGAGCCGGAGGGGGCGCCGGTGATCTCCGGACCGTTGTCCGGGATCGCCGCGTGGCTGATCGGGCGGAGCGACGGGACGGGGCTTACGGTGACTCCCGACGGAGCACTACCGACCCCACCCGAATGGATCTAGAGATACCGATGACCTACACCGGAGACGTCAGCACCGGCGGCCCGGCCGACGTCCGTGACCTGGCGGAACTCACCATCACCAAGGTGTCGGTGGGACCCATGGACAACAATGCCTACCTGCTGCGCTGCCGGTCCACCGGCGAGCAGCTGCTGATCGACGCGGCCAACGAGGCGCCCCGGCTGCTCGAACTGGCCGGCGAGGCCGGGCTGGCCACCGTGGTCACCACGCACCGGCACATGGACCACTGGGTGGCGTTGGAGGAGGTCGTGGCCGCGACCGGCGCGCGCGCCGTGGTCCACCTGGACGACGCCGAGGGCCTGCCCATCCCGGTCGAGACGGTGAGCGACGGCGAGACGGTACGGGTCGGTGACCAGTCCCTGGAGGTGATCCACCTCGTCGGGCACACCCCGGGTTCGGTCGCGCTGCTGTACCGCGACCCTAACGGGCACCCGCACCTGTTCACCGGCGACTCGTTGTTTCCCGGCGGTGTCGGGAACACCCGGCAGGACGCGGCGGCGTTCGCCAGTCTGATCGACGACGTGGAGCACAAGCTGTTCGATCGGCTGCCCGACGAGACCTGGGTCTACCCGGGCCACGGCCGGGACACCACGCTGGGCGCCGAGCGGCCCGAACTGCCCGCCTGGCGGGCTCGCGGCTGGTAGCCGCGCATCGACCGGAGAGGTTCAGGCCGGAGAGGGTCAGGCCGGGGGTTCAGCCGGGCGCGTCCGCCCCGCTCCCCGGTCCGGGCCGGCCTGGGTACGGGACTCGCAGATCCGTTTGAGCGAGGCGCCCTCGGTCTCGACGTACCGCTGGAAGAGGCGGCCGTAGATCAACCGGGTCAGCGGTTCGAGCGGCCCGGTCAGTTCGGCGACCAGTTCCACCCGGGTGCCGTCCGGCCCCGGGAGCACCACGTGGTCGCCGAGGGCCCGCAGGCCGGGGCTCTTCGTGGTCCACCCGAACGATCGTCCGGGCTGGTAATCGGACACCGTCCAGATCGCCGGGCGTAGCCGGGGCTGCTCGACCCGGGCCCGGCTGCCGACCCCCAGCGGCCCGTCGCCGAGCAGTTCCACCCGGCGCATCGTGGGAGTCCAGTCCGGCCACCGCCGCACGTCGGCCAGTACCCGCCAGACCTCCTCGGCGGGTGCGTCGATGGTCACCTCGGCCAGGTATCGCATGGAATCCCTCGCTGTCCTCGGGCGGACCGCGTCGTTGGCGGACCGGCGTCGTTGGCGACCGCGCCGTCGGGCGGACCGCGCCGTCGATGGCCTCGCGTCGAATGAACCAGGTGGTACATGTACCGTACGGTACATGGATGAGACCGGGCAACCGGCGTCCGGCAGCGCCCGCCAGCGGTTGCTGGACGCCGCCATCGCCCACCTGGCCGAGCAGGGCATCAGCGACCTGAGCCTGCGTCAGCTCGCGACGGCGCTGGGCACCAGCCACCGGATGCTGATCTATCACTTCGGCTCCAAGGAGGGACTGCTGGTCGCGGTCGTACGGGCCGTCGAGGAACAGCAGCGGGCCGCCCTGCTGGCCCTGGAATCCGACCCGGCCAGTACCCCGGTGGAGGTGGCCCGACAGCTGTGGCTGCGGTTGCGCGATCCCGCGCTCTGGCCGCACGTCCGGCTGTTCTTCGAGGTGTACGGGCAGGCGTTGCAGGGTCGTCCCTACGCCGCTCCGCTGCTCGACGGCATCGTCGAGGACTGGCTGCGCCCGGCCGTGGAGCGGCTACGCGGTCTCGGCGTACCCGAGCGGCAGGCCCGGGCCCAGGCCCGGTTCGGCCTCGCGGTGGCCCGGGGGCTGCTGCTGGATCTGGTGACCACCGGCGACCAGGCCGGTCTGGACGACGCCGTCGAGCTGTATCTGCGGATCATGCCGTACGGCCCGCAGGTCACCGGGAACACCACCGGCGCCCACGGTGACTCGATCCGGGGCGAGCCGACGACCTGACCCCGGAGGGGCGTTTCTCCTGGTCAGCGCCGGTACGACTACCCTGCACCGGATGAACTGGCTGGACTTGATCGGTTGGACCGGCTCCGCGCTGCTGGTCTGGTCGCTGCTACAGACCCGGATCCTGCGGCTGCGGGCGCTCAACCTGATCGGCTGCCTGGTGCTCATCTGCTTCAACGCGGCGCTGGCCGTGTGGCCGATGGTCGGACTGAACGTCGTCCTCGCCGTGATCAACGTCTGGTACCTGGTCCGGATGCTCACCACCCGGCACGACGAGCGCAGCTACCAGGTCGTCGAGGTGGGTACCGACGACGGGTTCCTGGCACACACCCTCCGGGTGCACGCCGCCGACATCCGCCGGTTCAACCCCGACTTCGCCTGGTCAACCGGCGACGGTGACCGATCCGCCTTCGTGGTGCTGCGCGCCGACGAGACGGTCGGGGTCGTGCTGGTCCGCGCGGTCGGGGACGCGGTGGCGCAGGTGGAACTGGACTACGTGACGCCCCGGTTCCGGGACTTCACCCCCGGCGAGTTCGTCTACCGACGCAGCCGGCTGTTCACCGACCGGGGTTTCCGCCGCGTGCTGACCCCGCCCGGCATGGTCGCCCCGTACTACGACCGGCTGGGCTTCCGCCGGTCGGGCCGGTCGTACGCGCTGGACCTGCCGCCCGCGACGGTCGCCGGCTCCGACTGAGCGCCGCCGCGTCGCGCGGCACCCAGCGCGGAGGTGTTCGAGGCGTCCGGCGGGATCGATCCGTGGTTCGTCGACGGCCCCGGCCGGGGAACTCTCGCCCGCCACCCGGGTCCAGGAATCCTGGCCCGGCGGCCCCGGTCCGGGACCTGTGCCGGCGACCTGCCACAGGCCCCGCCGGCCGGGACCCGTGGTCCCGACCGGCGCTCGTGGTGGCCGGGTCGGCCAGGTCGTGGGGGACTTTTACCGGGTGTGGTGACGCCGCGCGGGCGTGTCCCGGCAGCCCGCCAGCTCGTCATCCGGCTGGGGGGTGTGCCGGGCCAACCAACCGGCGACGAACGTGCAGGCGCCGCTGACGACCAGCCCGATCACGCCGATGACCTCCAGCGGGACCTGTTCGCCGCGGAAGAACAGGCGGCCCACCAGCCAGATGGTGAACGGGGTGAGCACGCCGGCGGAGCCGGCGCCGGCCGCGGTGGCGGCCTTGACCTTGCGCTCGACGGGACGCATCCGGTCATCTCCCGGCCGGGCTCGGACCGGTGCCGCCCGCTGCGCTCAGCCGGGCGGCCAGTTCGTCCACCACCTGGCGGGCGAGGGTCGCCGGGATGGCGGCGGCTATCGCCTCGGGGGACAGCCCGGCGAGTACCCCGGCCACGATGGCCGGTTCGTCGGTGGTGTCATGCCCGGCCAGCTCGGTGATCTTGGCTGCCAGCGCCGGAGCGGCCTGGGCCATGGCCAGCAGGAGTTGGGCGGGCGAGCCGGGCGCGGGCGGTCCGACCACACCCGTACCACCCACGGGGGTCCAGAACCAGTTGCGCAGGTTCTCCAGATCCGCGAAGACGTTCCCGACCGTGCGACTGCTCGAACCGGTGTCGTAGAGGAGTTTGTCGGACTGTTGCATCTCGGCCTCCGGAGGCGTCGGCGGGGTGATCAGACCGATGTCAGTCAGGTAGCGCACGAACAGGGGGCGCAGATCCCGGTTCGCCTTTGTGGCGTCCCGGAAGTAGCTGATGTGGGTGTGGGACAGGTGCGACGCGTCGCCGGTGGTACGGCGACCCAACCGGTCCCACCGCTTGACCACCCGCCCGTCCGGGGAATAGATGATCTCCCTGATGTCCGCGGTGTCGGGGGTGTTGGCCTGGCACTGGGTGACACACCAGGTGGAGAGGCTGCGCAGGTCGTTCCGGCCACTGGCGGTGTCGACGGTGAACATCCCGATGTCCAGGGCCGAGGCGTAAAGCGTGAGCCCGGCGAGGTCGCGCGGCGACTCCACCACGGAATAATCCTGCGGAACAATCCGGTCGGAGCCGCAGTGGTAGCCCCCGCGGTGTGCGGGGTCTCCGACGATCCCCACCTCGGCCGGGTCCAGGTCCGAACCCACCGTCGAACTGCCCGGATGCAGGTCGAGGTGTTTCAGTAATAGATTACGTACAGTAAGCAGATTGGGTGGTGCGCTGGTCATGGCGCCTCCCGTAGCAGGACACATCCCTCGCGACACGAAGGTTGTTTTCCCTGTTCAAGACGCTACTCCCGGTCCACCGGGTAACACCCTCGGCCGCAGCACCGGATCCAAACACGACGCTCAGCATCAACGCACAGTTAATCTCCGCCCAGCGTGGAGCGTCCCGGATCGGTGACCGGTTCAGGGTGATTAATCGCTATTTCAGATGGCGCCAGTCGAACATGGACACCTGTCACCCGGTCACCCGTGGCCGGTACCGCCCTGCCGGCCCGGTACCGGTCACCGGGTCGGCGCCCCACCGGGCAGCAGATCGGCACGGTGCGTACGCATAGCCCCGCACATCGCCGCCAGGAACCGGCGGACGGTCTCCAGCTCGACATCGGAGAACGCGGCCAGCACCGCGTCGGTCCGCCGGCCCAACGGCCCGACGTACTCCACGGCCAACCGGGCGCCGGGCTCGGCGTACCGCAGCACGACCTTGCGGCGGTCGGCGGGATCCCGGTCCCGGCGCAGGTGCCCGGCCCGCTCCAGCCGGTCCACCAGCGCGGTCACCGAGCCCGACGAGAGGTTGAGCACGGCACCCAGCCGACCCGGGGTCAACGGGTCGTCCCGGCACTCCGCCTCGAAGACGGCGACCAGGCCCTGCAGGTCGGTGGCGCCCAGGCCGTGCAGGTGGGCGAAGTCGTGCCCGACATGCTGGGCGTCGATCGCGTAACCACGCAAGGCGACGGCGATCTCCGCGGCGAGCACATCTCGTCGGGGCGCGCCCCGGTACATACCGCCCATCGTGCGCGTCGCCCTCCTCGCCCGGCACCGAACCGCCGCGCGACGGGGGCCGACCGGCGACAATACCCGGCGGCCCGGCGGAGGACTGCGGCCGTTCACCGAAGGTTCAGTTGTCGGTCATGGACGCCCGGTCCCGGCTGGTCCAGGCGGCGATGAGAAAGACCGTCCACATCGCTCCGAGCAGCACCGCAGTGACCGTCTCACTGGCGGTGTCGAACCCCAGATAGAGCCGGGCCAGGGCGACGGTCGCGGCGCCCACGGCGGCGCAGGTCCAACCGGCCACCGCGACCGGCCAGGGCGTCCCCCGGGCCAGCAACCAGGCCATCGTGCAGAGGCTGCCGGTGGCCACCGCGTTCTGGCTGGCGAACAGCGCACCGGGGCCAGCCCCCGGTACCGAGCCCCGACCCGGTCGGGTCAGCTCGGCCACCACGGCCAGCAGCAGCAGCGGCAGGAACGGGCCGGCGGTGCCGAGCAGCCCGACCGGGTCCGGCCGGCGCGCCGGCGTCGGACCCGGACCCGTCCCGGTGGGTCTCCGGAGCGCACCGAGGCCGAAGGTTGGCAGCCCGGCCCGGCGGCCGAGCAGCAGGGTGAGCAACGCCACAGCCAGGATCAGCACCGGGCCACGGAGCAGGTCGAGCACCGTTACCGCCACCTGGACCGCGCCGGGCGTACGCCGGGCCGCGAACCAATCCGAGATGGTGTCGTCGACCACAGCGAGGCCGCTGTGCCGCACCACCGCGCCGAGCAACCAGCCGAGGGCCAGACCCAGGCCGAACAGCAGACCCAGGCCGACCAGCAGGTTGACCGCCAGGGCCCAGCCCGTACCGACCCGTCGGGACAGCCGGCGCACCAGGTCGCCGTACCGCCGGCCCAGCCAGCGCACCGGCGGCAACGCGCCGGCCCGGATCGCCAGCGCCCGCACCGGGTCGGGGTTACGGCCCAGCCACCGACCCACCAGGACCAACCCGAGTACGCAGGCCAGCAGCGCCAGCACCGCGCCGGTGGCGTTGCCGAGCAGCCGGGACACCCGGTGGAACGACTCACCGGCCAGGTACCCGACGAGCACCGTGGTGCCGACCCAGCTCAGCACGCCGGCCAGGTTCCACGCCGCGAACCTCCGGTACGGCATACCGGCCGCCCCGGCCAGCCGGGGCACCACCGTCCGGACGAAGGCCAGCCAGCGGGCCGCCAGCACGCCCCGCCCACCCAACCGGTTGACCAGCCGCTCGGCCCGGGCCCACCGTCGCTCCCCCACCCGGGCGCCCAGCGCCCCGGTACGGAGCACGGGTCCGTACCGCCGCCCGCTGCGGAAGCCGAGTGTGTCCCCCACCACTGCGGCGGCCATCATCGTGATCATGGCGGGGACGAGCCGCACGGTGCCGGCGTATGCTAGGAAGCCGACGAGCAGCAGGGTGGCCTCGGCGGGCACCAACAGCCCGACGATCACCGCGGTCTCGCCGGCCACCAGCGCCGCGGCGACGACGTGGACGAGCCAGGGCGGCAACTGCTGCAGCAGCGTCGACAGGTCGCGCACCGTCGTCCCCTCGGGGCATGTCGGCCAGCAGGCCAACCCGAAACCATCATGATCCAGGAAAGCTCGTGGGTACGGACGCCCCGAGCGCACCCCGACCGGCCGAGCCCACGAGAATGGACCCCATGCAGACCCGCTCCGATCTTCGTAACGTGGCCATCATCGCGCACGTGGACCACGGCAAGACCACCCTGGTGGACGCCATGCTGCGACAGGGCGCACAGGCCCACGCCCGCGGCGAGATGGCGGACCGGGTGATGGACTCGATGGACCTGGAGCGGGAAAAGGGCATCACCATCCTGGCCAAGAACACCGCGATCAGCTACCGGCCGGACGGCGGCGAGTCCGTCACCATCAACATCATCGACACCCCGGGGCACGCCGACTTCGGCGGCGAGGTCGAGCGCGGCCTCACCATGGTCGACGGCGTGGTGCTGCTGGTCGACGCCAGCGAGGGACCGCTCCCGCAGACCCGGTTCGTGCTGCGCAAGGCGCTGCGGGCACGGCTGCCGATCATCCTGGTGATCAACAAGGTGGACCGGCCGGACGCCCGGATCAAGGAAGTGGTCGACGACACGTACGAACTCTTCCTCGACCTGGACGCCGACGACTCCCAGATCGACTTCCCGATCGTCTACGCCTGCGCCCGCGACGGCATCGCCTCGCTGGAGCAGCCGGCCGACGGCGTCGTACCGACCGACAGCACCTCGCTGGAACCGCTGTTCCGCACCCTGCTGGAGACGATCCCCGCGCCCGCGTACGAGGAGGGCGCGGCGTTGCAGGCGCACGTCACCAACCTCGACGCCTCGCCGTTCCTCGGCCGCCTGGCGCTGTGCCGGGTCCGGCAGGGCACCATCCGCAAGGGCGAGACCGTCGCCTGGTGCCGCATCGACGGCACCACCGAAAAGGTCCGCATCTCCGAACTGCTGATGACCGAGGGCCTGGAGCGCAAGCCGGCCGAGCAGGCCGGACCGGGTGACATCATCGCGGTCGCCGGCATCCCCGAAATCATGATCGGCGAGACGCTGGCCGACGTGAACGACCCCCAGCAGTTGCCCCTGATCACCGTCGACGAGCCGGCCATCTCGATGACCATCGGCACCAACACCTCGCCGCTGGTCGGCCGGGTCAAGGGCGCCAAGGTCACCGCGCGGATGGTCAAGGACCGCCTCGACAAGGAACTGGTCGGCAACGTGTCGCTGCGGGTGCTGCCCACCGAGCGGCCGGACGCCTGGGAGGTGCAGGGCCGGGGCGAGCTGGCCCTGGCCATCCTGGTCGAGCAGATGCGTCGCGAGTCGTACGAGCTGACCGTCGGCAAGCCGCAGGTGGTCACCCGGGAGATCGACGGCAAGGTCTGCGAGCCGGTCGAGCGGCTGACCATCGACGCCCCCGAGGAGTACCTCGGCGCCATCACCCAGCTGCTGGCCACCCGCAAGGGCCGGATGGAGCAGTTGGTCAACCACGGCACCGGTTGGATCCGGATGGAGTGGCTGGTGCCGGCGCGCGGCCTGATCGGCTTCCGCACCGAGTTCCTCACCGACACCCGGGGCACCGGCATCCTGCACCACGTCTTCGAGTCGTACGAGCCGTGGTTCGGCGAGCTGCGTACCCGCAACAACGGGTCGCTGGTGGCCGACCGGGCCGGCGTGGTCACCCCGTTCGCGATGCTCAACCTCCAGGAACGGGGCACGCTGTTCGTCGAGCCCACCACCGAGGTGTACGAGGGCATGATCGTCGGCGAGAACTCCCGCTCCGACGACATGGACGTCAACATCACCAAGGAGAAGAAGCTCACCAACATGCGCTCCTCGACCGCTGACGAGACGGAGAAGGTGATCCCGCCCCGCAAGCTGTCCCTGGAGCAGGCCCTGGAGTTCTGCCGCGAGGACGAGTGCGTCGAGGTGACCCCGGTCGCGGTCCGGATCCGCAAGGTGGTGCTCGACCAGACCGCCCGGGCCCGGGCCACCGCCCGGCGCAAGCACGCCGGCTGACCGGTCGTCCCGTGGTCGGTCAGCGGTTCGCTGACCGACCACCGGTGCCAGTCGGCCCGCGCGGCCCCGGGATCGGTTACGGTCGCGGGCGTGACGTGGGCTGATCTCGACGCGCGACTCGCCGCCGCACCGGGCACGATTTCGGTGTACGCCGGCCGGCTGGACGGACCACCTGCCTTCACCCGGCTGCCCGACGCCACCCACTACGCGGCCAGCACCATGAAGGTCGCCGTGCTGGCCGCGCTCTACCAGGCCGCCGACGCCGGACGGGTCGACCTGGACACCCCGGTGCCGGTACGCAACGACTTCGCCTCGGCGCTGCCCGACGCGCCGCGCTTCGGGTGCCGGCACAGCTACGACAACGACGACGCGGTGTGGGCCCGGCTCGGCGCCGACGCACCACTGCGCTGGCTCGCCGACCGGATGATCATCCGATCGAGCAACCTGGCCACGAACGTCGTACTCGAGCACGTGGGCCAACCTGCCGTGGCCGAGGTCTGGAGCCTGACCGGCGCCCGGCGCAGCGTCACCGGCCGTGGCATCGAGGATTTCGCCGCCCGCGACGCCGGCATCACGAACCTGGTCACCACCGCCGACCTGGCCGCCCTGCTGAGCGCCCTGGCTCGCGGCGCACTCGTCGGCGGCCCCCTGACCGACAGCGCCCCGCCCGACAGCGCCCTGGCCGGCGGCGCCCTGGCCGGCGGCTCGCTGGCCCGGGGCGCGCTGACCCGGGACGCGCTGACCCGGGGCGCGCTGACCCGGGACGCCCCGACCGACGGCGCCCGGACCCGCAACACCGGGACCGACGACGCCGGGTTGGCGAACGACGGGGCCGCAACGCCGCTGGCCGGGCCCGTCGGGTCGCTGGCCGAGCCGGCGACCTGCGCGGCAATGCTGGACGTGCTGTTCCGGCAGGAGCACCGCGAGGATCTGGCCGCCGGATTGCCCGCCGGTACCCGCGTCGCACTCAAGAACGGCTGGGTACAGGGGGTTCGGCACGCCGCCGGAGTCGTCTTCCCCACCGACGCTCCCCCGTACGCGGTGGCGGTCTGCACGACGAGGGAAGTCACCGGCCCCGAGAAGGACGACAGCGAGGCTCGGCGGCTGATCGCCGAGGTCTCCGCCGCGGTCTGGGCCAGCCGCCACAGCCTGACCTGACCACCTGACCACCTGACCACCTGACCAGCCCTCACCTGACCACCTGACCAGCCGTCATGCCCGACTGACCAGCGGTTAAGCAGGGGCCCTTCCTATACAAAAGGCGATAACAAGGTGCCCTTCCTTTCACTCGGGGCTGGCCTAGGGTGCCGTACATGACGATCGCCGCCGTACGAACCCACCGGCTCTCGGCTCCGCTGCACACCCCGTTCGTGACGGCGCTGCGCCGCACCATGACCGTGGAGACGCTGGTGGTGGAGATCGTCGACGCCGACGGGCGGTCCGGGTTCGGTGAGGCGCCGCAGGTGTGGCAGGTGACCGGCGCCTCGGTCGCGGGCGCCGAGGCGTGCGTGACCGACCTGCTCGCGCCGCTGCTGATCGGGCGGGATCCGGACGATCTGGTCGCCCGGTGCGCCGAGGTGCGCCGCGCCGTCGCCGGCAACGAGGCCACGAAGGCGGCGGTCGACACGGCGTTGCACGACCTCGCCGCGCGCCGGTTGGGCGTACCGCTGGTTCGGATGCTCGGCGGTACCACCCGGCGGGTACCCACGGACGTGACCCTGTCCGCCGGGGACGCGCCGGACCTGGCCACCACCGCCAGGCGACGGATCGGCGACGGCTTCACGGTGCTCAAGCTCAAGGTGGGTACGGACGCCGCCGGTGACCTGGAACGGGTACGCGCCGTCCGGGCCGCGGTCGGGCACGACGTGCGGATCCGGCTGGACGCCAATCAGGGGTGGACCCCCCGGCAGGCCGTCCGGGTGATCCGTGGCATCGAGGACGCCGGGCTGGATGTCGAACTGGTCGAGCAGCCGGTCGCCCGCCGGGACGTCGAGGGCCTGGCCTGGGTGAGTGACCGGGTGGACACCCCGATCCTGGCCGACGAGGCGGTGTTCGACGTGCCCGATCTGGTCGAGGTGATCCGTCGGCGAGCGGCCGACATGGTGAACGTGAAGCTGGCCAAGTGCGGCGGCCTCGGCACCGCCCGGACCCTGCTCGACCTGGCCACCGCCCAGGGCATGGGTACCATTGTCGGCTCGATGATGGAGAGCCAGGTCGGGCTGGGTGCAGCCGCCAGCCTGGTCGCCGCGTACGGCACCAGCGCGGTCTCCGACCTCGACGCCGCGTGGTGGCTGGCCGGTTCGCCGGTCGAAGGGGGCATTCGGTACGAGGGGGCCGAGATCGTCCTACCCGACGCCCCCGGGCTGGGCGTCACCGGGCTCGCGTGAAAATCACTTACGACCAAAGGTTGATCTGCGTCGGGAACCTTCGTAAGGTCGCGACCGTAGGCGCAGGGAAGGCGGTACGGATCGTGACCCTTCAGCCGGGCCAGGAGGCCCTCGTCAAAGTCGCCGTCGCCACCCTGTGGACCCGGCCGGAGGCTGTCCGGGCCGTCGACGCCCCGGCGCTGGCCAGCCGTACGGACATCCCGGGCTGGATCGCCGCGATGGACCCCGAGCAGCAGGTCGGCGACTGTGTACTGAGCCAACTGCTGCTCGGCGAGCGGGTGCTCGTCCGGCAGGTCCGGCCGGACGGCTGGGTACACGTGCTGGCGCTCGAACAACCGGCCGCCAAGCTTGACCCGCGCGGCTACCCCGGTTGGCTGCCGGCCGATCAGCTCGTCCCGGCCGACGCGCCGGGCGGCGGGCCCCGGCTGGTTGTCGACACGACCGCGACCGCCCTGTACGCAGCGCCGCACGGGACGCCACTGCTGCCGGGAATCATGCTGGGTACCCGGCTGTCCCCCGCCGGGCCGGTCGACGACGGCTGGCGACCGGTCCACGCGCCGGGCTGGGACGATCCGCTGTGGGCCGTCGACGCCCACCTGGCGCCCGAACCGGACCACCCGCCGACCGCGGTGGAGGCGCTCGACGTCGCGGCCCGGCTGCGGGACGTCCGGTACGTCTGGGGCGGGGTGTCGACGTACGGGATCGACTGTTCCGGGCTGGTCCACCTGGCCTGGCGGCGACTCGGCGTCCGACTGCCCCGGGACGCCGACGACCAGGCGGCGGCCACCACGCCGTTGGAACTCGGCGAGGAACGTCCCGGCGACCTCTACCTCTTCGCCCGACCCGGTCGCAAGGTCCACCACATCGGCATCGTCACCGCACGGGCCGGCGCGGACGGGGTACGCCGGATGTTGCACGCCTGCTACAACCTGCGCCGGGTCGTCGAGGAGCAGCTACCGGCCGACCGGACCGCCACCCTGGTGGGCGTACACCGGGTCTGATCAGTTGTTCGCCGCCGCGAGTTCCCGGCGGTCCCGCGACGCCTTGATCATGCTGGCCAGCGTGGCCAGCGTCAGCGTGCCGATGATGACGCAGAGCGAGAGCCAGATCGGTACGTGCGGGGCCCACTCCACGGGCCGGCCAGCGTTGACGAACGGCAGGTTGTTGTCGGCCAACGCCTCCAGCACCAACTTGACCCCGATGAACCCGAGAACGGCCGCCAGGCCGTAGGTCAGGTAGACCAGCCGGTCCAGCAGGCCACCCAGCAGGAAGTAGAGCTGGCGCAGTCCCATCAGCGCGAACACGTTCGCGGTGAAGACCAGGTACGGCTCCTGGGTGATCCCGAAGATGGCCGGGATCGAGTCCAAGGCGAAGATCAGGTCGGTCGTGCCGATCGCGATCATCACGATCAGCATCGGGGTGAACAGCCGACGGCCCTTCTCCTGCACCGTCAGATGGCCGCCGGCGAAGTCCCGGCTCAGCGGCAGGGCCCGGCGGCTCCACCGGATCACGATGTTCTCCTGGAACTCGTCCTCGTCGGGCTCGCCCTGCCGCAGGAAGTTGATGGCGGTGTAGATGAGGAACGCTCCGAAGATGTAGAACACCCAGGAGAACTGCGAGATCAGGGCGGCGCCGGCGGCGATGAATCCGCCCCGCATCACCAGCGCGAGGACGATGCCGATCAGCAGCACCTTCTGCTGGAACCGCCGGGGCACGGCGAACCGGCCCATGATGATGATGAAGACGAAGAGGTTGTCCACCGACAGGCTGTACTCGGTGAGCCACCCGGTGTAGAACTCGACCGCCGGGGTCGAACCACCGAGCAACCAGAGACCGCCGCCGAACAGCAGCGCGATGAACACGTAGAACGTGACCCAGAGGGTTGACTCGCGGATGCTCGGCTCATGCGGCCGGCGCCCGATGATCAGCAGGTCGACCATCAGGACCGCAGTCAGGACGACAAGGGTTACCGCCCACACCCAGGCAGACACGTTCAAATCATTCCTCCGGCAGGCACGTCCCATCGCGACATCGGCACAAACCACAAACCGCGTGCCGGATCGCGACGTTCTTGGTGGCGACTGTCGGAGGTCTCTTCCACCACCGGCCCGCTGGCAACGAGCCCGGCGACCAACGGTGCCGGGCCCGACCGACGTTCCGGTCCGGGACCGTGCTGACGACACCGTCGCTGGGGAATACTCCCCTCCACCTCCCATTCTTGCCCATGGACGGCCCTCTGCGCATCCGGGGTGAGCTGGTCCATATTTTCCTCGACCCAGGTCACCGGCAGTGATCAGCCCAGTCGATCACCGTCAACAGTGCTTCCTAGGAGGCTGGACCACGCTCCCCTGGCGCGGCGGGACGTCGCCGCCGTGCGAAACTTTCCGGCATGGTGCTGGAAGTGGCTCTCATCGACGTTCAGCCGGGCCGCGAGGACGAGTTCGCGGCCGCGTACGCCAAGGGACACTCGGTACTCGCCGGCTCAGCGGGGTGCCGGTCGGTCCGGATGACCCGCGGTGTCGAGTCTCCGTCCCGGTTCGTGCTGCTGGTGGAGTGGGACACGATCCAGTCGCACGAGGATAACTTCCGGGCCACCGACCGCTTCGGCACCTGGCGGTCGCTGATCGGCCCGTTCTTCGCGGCCCCGCCCGTCGTCGAGCACTTCACCGACGTCCCGGCCTGAACCGGCCGCGTTCCCGATCCGCTTGGCCGGCCGCGTTCCCGGCCTGACCCGGCCGCGTTCCCGGCCGGCTTGGCCGGCGGCGTGGCCGGTCGACTGATGGGCAGCGCCGGATCGCCGGACCCAGCGGCGTCCCGGTCAACCAACGACCGTGCTCACGTCGCCCCGAACAACCACCCACCCCCATGATGATCGCCTCTTGGCCGGCGACCCTACCGACGCCGCCGGGCAACACGAGACCATCTGGTGGCCATGAGTAACGGGGATCGGCGGGCCGATGGGCCATCGGGGCGGCGGGGCGGCGGGGCGGCGGGGCGGCGGGGCGGCGGGGCGGCGGGGCGGCGGGGCGGCGGGGCGATCGTTGCTCGTCAGTGCGGCCGTCCGCAGCTCACCCGCGATCCGGCCATGGACCGGGGCCGCCATGAGCGGTGGCACCGCCTACCGTCGGCGGCACTGTTCGCCGGAGGCGGCGGCGTAGCGGGCCCGGCGGCCCAGCCGGGCGAAACCGAGCCGCCGGTACAGCGCCCCGGCCGGGTTGTCCACGTTCACGGTCAGCAAAGCCTCCGTGCCGCCGGCCGCCCGCATCCGGCGGAGCGACTCGGCCACGAGCGCCGTCGCGATCCCCCTGCTCCGGTGCACCGGCGGGACCCCGACCTGCACGATCCACCCGTCGGCCGCGGTGAGGAAGCCGATATCGTCCCGGTCCGCGCTGGTGGCCGGGTCGTCCCGGTCCGCGCCGGTGGCTGGGTCGTCCGCCCGGGTGGCCAGCAACGACCAGTCCGGGCGGAAGTCCTCGTCATCGGCGGTCCACTCGATCCACCGGTCCGCCGACCAACCGGGGAACCCCGGCCGGTCGGCGAACGCCGCGGCGTACACCGCGAAGAACCGCTCGGCGGTCGCCGCCGACCAGGGTCGCAGCCGCACCTCCGGCGGCAACGGACCCGCCGGTACGGCCGTGCCGGCCAGGTCGAACCGGAGTACGTCCTCGGCGAAGACCTCGGCGAGGCCCCGCGTCGCGAACAGCCTGGCCGCTGGTGCGCTGTGGAACTCGGTCTCCACCAACACCTCACCGGGCAGGGCGTCCGCGACGGTCAGCCCGTGGTCCAGCAGCGCCGAACCGATCCCCCGGTCCCGATGAGCCGGGTCGACCAGACCGAACACCATCGACCTGGGCACCCCGGCCAGTTCCTGCGGCCGGGTCGCCACCGCCGCCATCAGGCGACCGCCCGGGCCCGTCAACCCGTACGCGCGGACCCGCGGGCCGGCGAACCGGGCCCGGAGGAACGCCTCGGTGGCCGCCGTTGGCAGCCCACCATCCGCCTCGAGACATCGGACCGCCAGCGCGACCACCCGGGGGACATCGACGTCAGCCAGCTCCGCGAACTCCATCCGCACGGCACGGAAGCGTAGCGGCGGGAGGCCGACCGGCCCAGCGGTTATCGGCGGTGGTGTGGCCGGCTCACCTGACGCCCGCCACATCCATGCCGCGAAGCTCCTTCTTGAGCTCGGAAACCTCGTCCCGGATCCGGGCGGCCAGCTCGAACTGCAGCTCCCGGGCGGCGGCCAGCATCTGGTCGTTCAGCTCCTGGATGAGCTGCGCCAGGTCGGCTCGCGCCATCCCCTCCCGGGACGGCGTCGCAGCCGCGCCGGACCGGCTCCGGGTTTCCTTGACCGGCGCCTTGCCCCGGGAAAGCTGCCGCGCCGCGCCGCCCACGGTGGTCCGTTCGGTGTCCTCGGCCTCCCGGTAGATGTCGTCCAGGATGTCGTGGATCTTCTTCCGCAGCGGCTGCGGGCTGATCCCGTTGGCCTCGTTGTGCGCCAACTGCTTCGCCCGGCGCCGGTTGGTCTCGTCGATCGCGGCGGCCATCGACGGCGTCACCTTGTCGGCGTACATGTGGACCTGACCGGAGACGTTCCGGGCGGCCCGACCGATGGTCTGGATCAACGACCGACCGCTGCGCAGGAACCCCTCCTTGTCCGCGTCGAGGATCGCCACCAGCGACACCTCGGGCAGGTCGAGACCCTCCCGCAGCAGGTTGATGCCGACCAGCACGTCGTAGTCGCCCTTGCGCAGCTCGCGCAGCAGCTCGACCCGGCGCAGGGTGTCGACCTCGGAGTGCAGGTACCGCACCCGGATGCCGTGCTCGAGCAGGTAGTCCGACAGGTCCTCGGCCATCTTCTTGGTCAGGGTGGTGACCAGGACCCGTTCGTCGCGCTCGGTACGAAGCCTGATCTCGTGCATCAGGTCGTCGATCTGGCCCTTCGTGGGCTTGACCACCACTTCGGGGTCGATCAGCCCGGTCGGCCGGATGACCTGCTCGACGAACTCGCCGCCGGCCTGCTCCAGTTCCCACGGCCCGGGGGTCGCGGACAGGAACACCAGCTGTCCGACCCGGTCTAGGAACTCGTCGAACCGCAGCGGACGGTTGTCGGCGGCGCTGGGCAGTCGGAAGCCGTGCTCGATCAGCATCCGCTTGCGGGACGCGTCGCCCTCGTACATGCCGCCGATCTGCGAAACCGTCTGGTGCGACTCGTCGATGACCGTGAGGAAGTCGTCCGGGAAGTAGTCGAGCAGGCAGTGCGGCGGGCTGCCGGGCAGCCGGCCGTCGATGTGCATGGAGTAGTTCTCGATGCCCGAGCAGAACCCCACCTGACGCATCATCTCCAGGTCGTAGGTGGTCCGCATCCGCAGTCGCTGCGCCTCCAGCAGTTTGCCCTGGCGATCCAGCTCGGCCAGCCGCTCGGCCAGCTCGGCCTCGATGCCCTGGATCGCCCGCTCCATCCGTTCGGGGCCGGCCGCGTAGTGGGTCGCCGGGAAGATCATCAGGCCGTCCGCCTCCCGGACCACCTCGCCGGTCAACGGGTGCAGGTAGTAGAGCTTCTCCACCTCGTCGCCGAAGAACTCGATCCGCACCGCCAGTTCCTCGTAGGCCGGGATGATCTCGAGGGTGTCGCCCCGGACCCGGAACGTCCCCCGGTTGAAGGCCATGTCATTGCGGGTGTACTGGATGTCGACCAGCCGGCGCAGCAGCTTGTCCCGCTCGATCTCCTGGCCGACCGCCACCCGCACCGCCCGGTCGAGATACTCCTCCGGGGTGCCCAGGCCGTAGATCGCCGAGACGGTGGCCACCACCACCACGTCGCGCCTGGTCAGCAGCGACATCGTGGCCTTGTGCCGGAGACGTTCCACCTCCTCGTTGATCGAGGAGTCCTTCTCGATGTACGTGTCGGTCTGCGGGATATAAGCCTCGGGTTGGTAATAGTCATAGTACGAGACGAAATATTCGACCGCGTTGTTCGGCAGCAGCTCGGCGAACTCCTTCGCCAGCTGCGCGCAGAGCGTCTTGTTCGGGGCCAGCACCAGGGTGGGACGCTGGAGTCGCTCGACGAGCCAGGCGGTGGTCGCGCTCTTGCCGGTGCCGGTGGCGCCCAGCAACACCGTGTGCCGGTCGCCGCGCCGCACCCGACGCTCAAGCTCGTCGATGGCCGCCGGCTGGTCGCCGGAGGGCTGAAACTCGCTGATGACCTGGAACCGGCCGTCCAGCCGCGGAATGTCGAGCGCCATGTCAACAACGGTACGCCCGGCCACCGACACTTTCGGCGGCCGACGATCGGTACTCGATCGACATCGATAATGCCATTGTGTGCTTCAGATCACCGCGCTACGGTTTCCGGGTAGGCCGCTCGCGGCGGTCGACGGGTCGTCGAACGGATCCGAACAGTGTCCGTCACACCCGAGCGCAGGGTTGCAGCCCCGTCTTCGTACGGCGTGCGCCCCCGCGCGGTCGCGCCGAGACGCGCTGACCGGCCGTCGCGAGCGCCCTCATCTTCCCGGCCCAGCGCCGGAACCTCGCACCAGGCCGGACCACCCAGCCCCGCGCGACCCCGGTCACGCCGACCCCCGTCCGGCCCGACCCGGTCCCGCCCGACGCCGCCACATCCGGATCCGGTCCACCCGCGAATCTGAGCACTCCCCGAGCCTGTTCGATGGAGAACCGCGCCGGACACGTCACCTCACCCCCGCTCCCGACGTTGCACGGGCGTGAGGACCAGCGCCCCCGCCGTGCCCCAGCGCCGGACGGTCACCCTGGCGCTGCTGACCTGCCTTGCCGTCGCCTCCGGAGCCGGGCTCGCGGTCGGTCTGACCGTGCCTTCGTCGCGGGATGAACCGCACGGCGCGCGGCCGCTGACCGTGGCCGAGAGCCGCCGGCTGGCCGCCATGTGGGTCACCAACCAGCGGGACGGCATCGTGCGGATCCGGGCCACCCTGGCCCGGCCGGCGGGTCCCGCCGCGCTGGACGGGTGGCTCGACTGGCAACGGCAACTGGCCTATCTGGCGGTCGGCGGCACCGGTGCCGGGCCCGATCGGGGCCTGCTGCAGGCCGTACCGGGAGTGCTGGCCGCACGGCCGGTCCCGCTCGGCCAGCCGGCGCTACCGGCCGGCCCACCGCCGGCCCGGACTCCCAGCGACGGCTGGCGGGCCCGCCCGCTGGCGCCGGGCGACCGTGATCTGGACGCCTTCCTCTGGCTGCTGTTCGGCCTGGCCACCGACCAGCCCAGCCCCGCCGACGTGCTGGTCGGAGCCCCCGCCAGGTGGCTGGGCACGGATCGAGCCGCCGGGCTGCCGGTGGACGTCCTGCAGGGCCCGGCCGCCCCGCCACGCTCCGGCCCGTCCGGCGCCACCCCGGCGTCGTTCGATCCGGGGTCGTCCGGTCCGGGGTCGTCCGGTCCGGGGTCGTCCGGTCCGGGGTCGTCCGGTCCCGGGTCGTCCAGCCCGCCGCCGTCCGAGTCGCCGGTGGAACCGGATGGATCTGGACCGGTCCGGTACTGGCTCGACCACGATGCCCGGTTGCACCGCTTCGAGACCACCCTGGTCGGCGGCGTCGCGGCACGGGCCGAGGTCGATCGCCCGGCGGCGGCGCGGCAGGTCAGCATCAACGCCGTCGCCGCCCTGGGTGGTGCCCCGGTGCGGCCCAGGGCGGTCACCGACGCCGAGGCGGACCGGCTGGCCCGGATGATCGTCACCGGTCGCCGCAGGGGTGGCGCTCGACTCAGCCTCACCCTGCCCACCGCGCCAACCGCCACCCTGCGGGGCAGCGGTTGGTTGGACTGGCGGCGCGCCGTGGCGTACCTCCTGCTCACCGATCTGGACGGCCGGGCCGCTCCGACGCTGGTCCGGGCCGACCGGACCGGGATCGCCCGGCGCAGCGGTCCGCTTCCGGTCGCCACCGAGGCGGGCCCCCGACTCAGCCGGGAAACCACCGTGCCACCCGGCCGGAGCGGCAGCGCGGGGCCGGTACCTGCCCCCAGCCCCAGCCCGAGCCCGAGTCCCGGTACGACCCCGGTCCCGGACCCGAGCGCCGCGCCGAGCCCCACCGCGAGCCACGGCCCGAGGACCGGGCGGACCGGATCCGGCACCCGGGCTCGTCCGTCCCGGCCCCGGCGTAGCTCCGTACCAGCCCGACTCGGCGACGCCGCGACCCGGCACGGCCTCGCGGCAGCCCGGGACAGCGAGGCCGCCCGGCTCGGCGGCGCCGCGACCCGGGTGGTCCGCGCGGCGGCCCGGCACGCCGGCTGGGCGGTCCGGAACGGTCCGGAGAGCGGCACCGCCGGACCGGACACCGGCGCCGCGAGCCCGGCAGCGGGTGCCAGCGGCCGATCCGCCGGGTCGTCAGATCCGACCCCCGACGCGATCGGATCCACCGGTACGGACGCCTCGGCCGGCCCGGCTGCCTGGACGGCGCCTCCGCTACGCCCCCCGGAGGACGGGTGGACCTTCGCCGCCTGGCGGCAGCGGACCGACGACCTCGGCGGGCTCGACCTGGACGTGATGCTCGGCACGGCGCTGGCGACCGGCCGACGCCTCGACGAGGACCCGGGCGCGGTACGCGCCACCGCCGTGTGGCTACGGTCCGACAGCGTGGCCGGGTCCCCCGTGTCGGTGTTCGAGATCCCCGGACCGGCCGAGACCGGCGAACCACCCGGTCAGGCCCGGCTGCGGTACTGGATGGACCGCGGCGGTCTGCTCCGCCGGCTGGAGCTGCGCACCAGCTCCGGCGCCTACGCCCAGCTCGACCTCATCCCGGAAGCCGTCCCGCGCCTGCCCCGGACGCCCGGCCGCTGACGGCACACCAGGGCCGCTGACCGGTACCGTCGGGCCGCACCGGTACTCCCCGCCGCGCGCTCAGGGACGCCAGCCGGTGGCCACGGCCCATCGCTCGGCCTCGGCGTGTTCCTCGTCGAGCCACGCCTCCTCACCGGTGGCGTGTCCCCGGCCGTCCACCCCGGCGGACCGGTGGCGATCGGCGGTGCCGGTCGACAGGCCGCGTCTCAGGTCCGCGTAGCCGTCCCGGCGGGCCGCGTCGGCGCGTAGGTGGTCCCGCACCAGCAGCGCGAACCGCCAGCCCGGGGACCCGGCCACCCGGACGTGCAGGCGTGCCGGGCGGCCCGGGTCGGCGCTGCCGTGCAGCCGCTTCGGCCAGCGATCCGAGCCGCCGTCACGGGCGCTGTCCCACCGGTCACCGGGTTGCCCCGGGAACCCCGCCTCGGCGAGCGGTCCGGCGAGTCGGTCCGCCTCGGCCAGGTCGGCCACGGTCAACTGGAGGTCCAGCACGTCCTCGGCGGGCAGTCCCGGAACAGCCGTCGGCCCCACATGGTCCAGCCGCCGTTCCGGACCGGTCACGTGCCGGATCCGCTCCGCGAGCCGGGCGTACTGCCAGGGCCAGGACGGGTCGGGATCCACCGGCAACGCCGGCGGCGGCACGACCCGGTGCTCGCGTACGTTGCGCTCGTACGGCAGTAGCCGGTCCCGCCACAGCGCGTCCACCGCGCGGCGCAGACCCGCGAGGTCACCGTCGTTGGCCAGCAGGACATCGGCGGCGGCGGCCCGGCGGGCGTCGTCGGCCTGGGCCGCGATCCGGGCGTCCGCGTCGGCCGCGGTCATCCCCCGGTCCCGCACCAGCCGCGCCACCCGGGTGGCGCGCTCGGCGGTCACCACGACCACGAGGTGGTACGTCGGGGCGAGCCCCACCTCCACCAGCAGCGGTACGTCGTTGACGACCACCGCGTCGGGCGGGGCCGCGGCGACCAGTTCGGCGCTGCGCTGGCGTACCCGGGGGTGGATGATCGCGTTGAGCCGTGCCCGCGCCTCCGGATCGCCGAACACGACGGCGGCCAGCGCGGGCCGGTCGAGGGCACCGGCGGGCCCGAGCACCCGGTCACCGAACGTCCGGACGATCTCCCGGAGCCCGCCGGTGCCCGGCGCCACCACCTCCCGGGCGAGCAGGTCCGAGTCGACCACCAGCGCGCCGTGGGTCGCCAGCCGCTCGGCCACGGCGCTCTTGCCGGATGCGATCCCGCCGGTCAACCCAACCTTCAGCACCGGTCCAGTCAACCCCGATGCCCTGCGGCCCCGCAAGATCACTGGTTAACCGGGGGCCCCTGCTATCCGAAAAGCGATAACAGGGTGCCCTTCCTTACAAGGCGAAGGCCCCGCCGGCACGAACCTTGGTCCGTGCCGGCGGGGCCTTTTCGCGTTGCCCGCTGGGGTTACTTACCGCCGGCGAGCTTCTCCCGCAACGCGGCCAGCGCCTCGTCGGTGGCCAGGGTGCCGGACGGCTCCTCGGCCTGACGCGACGGTGCCGGCGTGCTGCTGGAGGTGGCACCGCCACCGGCGGTGGGGGCCGGCGTCGGGTTCGCCGCCGCCTCGGCCTCCGCGGCCCGGGAGGACTGCACCTGCTTGGTGTGCGCCTCCCACCGCTGCCGGGCCTCGGCGTACTGCTGCTCCCAGGCCTCGCGCTGCTTGTCGTACCCCTCGAGCCACTCGCCCGTCTCCGGGTCGAAGCCCTCCGGGTAGATGTAGTTGCCCTCGTTGTCGTACGTGGCGGTCATGCCGTAGAGGGTGGGGTCGAAGTTCTCCTCGCCCTCCACGAAGCCCTCGTTCGCCTGCTTGAGCGACAGCGAGATCCGCCGGCGCTCCAGGTCGATGTCGATGACCTTGACCATGACGTCCGAACCAACCTGGACGACCTGCTCCGGGATCTCCACGTGGCGCTCGGCCAGCTCGGAGATGTGCACCAGACCCTCGATGCCGTCGTCGACCCGGACGAACGCGCCGAACGGCACCAGCTTGGTGACCTTACCGGGCACGATCTGCTGGATCGCGTGGGTCCGGGCGAACTGCCGCCACGGGTCCTCCTGGGTCGCCTTCAGCGACAGCGAGACGCGCTCGCGGTCCAGGTCGACGTCCAGGACCTCGACCTCGACCTCCTGGCCGACCTCGACGACCTCGGACGGGTGGTCGATGTGCTTCCAGGACAGCTCGGAGACGTGTACCAGACCGTCCACGCCGCCGAGGTCGACGAACGCGCCGAAGTTGACGATCGAGGACACGACGCCCTTGCGGACCTGGCCCTTCTGCAGCTTGTTGAGGAACTCGGTGCGCACCTCGGACTGCGTCTGCTCCAGCCAGGCCCGGCGGGACAGAACCACGTTGTTGCGGTTCTTGTCCAGCTCGATGATCTTGGCTTCGAGTTCGCGGCCGACGTACGGCTGCAGATCGCGCACCCGACGCATCTCGACCAGGGAGGCGGGCAGGAAGCCGCGCAACCCGATGTCGAGGATGAGGCCACCCTTGACCACCTCGATGACGGAGCCGCGAACGACACCGTCCTCGTCCTTGATCCGCTCGATGGTTCCCCAGGCGCGCTCGTACTGGGCGCGCTTCTTGGAGAGGATCAGGCGACCCTCCTTGTCCTCCTTCTGGAGGACGAGGGCCTCGATGTGGTCACCGACGGACACCACCTCGGCGGGATCGACGTCGTGCTTGATCGACAACTCGCGCGAGGGGATGACACCCTCGGTCTTGTAGCCGATGTCGAGCAGGACCTCGTCCCGATCGACCTTGACGACGGTGCCTTCGACAATATCGCCGTCGTTGAAGTACTTGATGGTCTCGTCGATGGCCGCGAGGAAGGCTTCTTCCGTGCCGAGGTCGTCGACGGTGACCCGGTTGGCGCTCGAGGTGGCCTCGATGCTGCTCGTCATGTGGGCGGTTGCTCCGGTCGGATGGATGTCACTGCGGGCGGATGTGTCGCTGTGACCCGTTCGCGCCAACGGACCCGTCGCCGGGCACGCCGAACGATGACCGGTCAGTGATCATTGGGCGTGTCCGTCGACCGCGGACCTGCTCCCTGCCGAGGCACACGATCCGCAAGCGCACCGCTCAGCTTACCGTGCGCATTACCACAGCGTGCAAGGGCCGGGGGTACGTGATCCAGCCCGCTTTTGCACGGGCCGCGAAGATACCAGGACATACGGCCCGGTCGCGACATCTTCGACGCTCGGCGGGCCGGACCGGCCGGGCGGGCTTCCCGGCCCTACACTGCCGCGATGACCGACAATGGCCCGGATGGGGACGAACCCGGCGTAGCCCGCCGGGTGGTGACCGACGCGGACGCCCGACACGCCAACCGCGGTTGGTGGGACGCCGACGCCGACGCCTACCAGTCCGAGCACGGCGCCTTCCTGGGCGAGGTGGATTTCGTCTGGTGCCCCGAGGGGCTGCGGGAGGCCGAGGCGGGTCTGCTCGGGCCGCTGGCCGGCGCCCGGGTGCTGGAACTCGGCTGCGGCGCCGCGGCCAGCGCCCGCTGGTTGCGGACCCAGGGCGCCGAGGTGGTCGCCACCGACCTGTCCGCGGGCATGCTGCGGCACGCGGCGCTCGCGGCCGAGCGGTCCGGGGTACGCGTCCCGCTGGTCCAGGCCGACGCGCTGGCCCTGCCGTTCGCCACCGGGACCTTCGACACGGTCTGTACGGCCTTCGGCGCGATCCCGTTCGTCGCCGACTCGGCCGCGGTGATGCGCGAGGTGTTCCGGGTGCTGCGCCCGGGTGGGCGGTGGGTCTTCTCGGTCACCCACCCGATGCGCTGGATCTTCCTCGACGACCCCGGCGAGGGCGGCCTGCGCGCCGTCCACTCGTACTTCGACCGCCGCCCCTACGTCGAGCAGGACGGCACCGGAACCCCCCGGTACGTGGAGCAGCACCGCACCCTGGGCGACCGGATCCGGGAGCTGGTCGGGGCTGGTTTCGCCCTGCGCGACCTGATGGAACCGGAATGGCCGGCCGGGCACGAGCAGGTCTGGGGCCAGTGGAGCCCGCTGCGCGGCCGGCTGTTCCCCGGCACCGCCATCTTCGTGGCCGACAAGCCGGCCGGCTGACGCGGACAGGGGTGAGCAGGACCCGCTGCACGTCTACGCCTACCGGCTCAGCGACCAGCTCAACGCCGTCGGCGAGCCGCAGTACGCGCTGGTGGCCGAGAGCAGCGAGGTCATCGAGCTGACCGAGCCGTTCGAGTTGAAACTGCCGGTCGCCGAGCTTCGTCCGTAGCGTCCCGGGTTCGTCGTTTTCACCCGCCGCGTCCCGGTTCGCCGCTGTTATGCCGCAGGGCGGACGGGTAACCGGGCGCCATGGCGAAGGAGCAGAGCTTCCGCAGGGGTGACCACGTCTCCTGGGCCAGCCATGGCGGCCGGGGACACGGGGTGGTGCAGGACCTGATCACGGAGCGGACCCGGGTCCGGGGCCGGAATGTGAACGCCTCGCCGGACGACCCGCAGTACCGGATCCGCAACGACGACTCCGGCCGGGATGTCGCGCACCGTCCGGAGGCGCTGCGCCGTGAGTCGTGACAGCAGCCCGGACGAGGGCCGGGACACCTACCGGGAGTTCACCGAGGCGGTGAACATGAAGCCCGGTGAGCTGGGCAAGTGGCTGGAGACCGACGAGTCCAAGGCCGTCGGCTGGCACAAGGGCGGCGGCGAGTCGGTGGGCCACGACTCCGGTCGCAAGATCATCAACCTGCTGCGCCGCAAGCGGGCCGAGCTGACCGACGCCGACTACCGGCACATGCGCAAGGTCGTCGGATACGTCCGGCGACACATGGCGCAACGCCCCAGCGGCGACGTCCGAGAAACCAGATGGCGCTACTCCCTGATGAACTGGGGCCACGACCCCCTCAAGTAACCCCCTCCCCACCCCACCCCCCACCCCCCACCCCTCCCGGTTGGCCCTTCGGGTCGCGGGCCCTTTTTACGTCCAAAAAGACCTTCACATCATTATCCCCCCCAGGGGGGGGGTGGGGGTGGGGGGGGGGGTGGGGCGGGGGGGGGGGGTGCTAGCGTTTGG